>JAGXIA010000055.1 GCA_024635885.1 Helicobacteraceae bacterium
AACTTTGAGACCGCCTATAGGCTGGTTATTTCCCGGTGCATTCGTGAAAATGCCCTCTATCTCTTCCCCTGCCAGAGTTTTAGAAGTGATGTCGGTAGGTGAGAGTTTTTTCAGTTTTGCTTTTTGTTCAGGTGAAGCAACCGCGTCACTTCTTTCATAGTAAGAGACACCAAACTGATTTTCTAACTCTTTATAAATCACACCCGGATCTTTTTTAAGTTTTTCGGTGATTTCAAAAGCTAATAAGTTTAAGATAATCCCGTCTTTGTCAGTTGTCCAAGTCGAACCGTCTTTACGTAAAAATGAAGCGCCTGCACTCTCTTCTCCGCCAAAACCGATAGTTCCTTCACTTAGTCCGTCCACAAACCATTTAAAGCCGACTGGAACTTCAATAATCTCACGATCAACCAAACCTGCAACTCTGTCAATCATAGAACTTGAAACCAAAGTTTTACCGATTTTGAGAGACGAAGACCACTCAGTTCTGTATTTGAAAAGGTACCAGATAGCCACTGAGAGGTAATGATTTGGATTCATAAGGCCAGCACTTTTTGTCACAATACCGTGACGATCAAAGTCCGGGTCATTTGCAAAAGCTAAGTCGTATTTGTCTTTGAGTGAGATAAGAGAAGCCATGGCATGTGGACTTGAACAGTCCATTCTAATTTTCCCGTCATGGTCGCAACTCATAAAACCAAATGTAGGGTCAACTTGGTCATTTACAATGTCGAGTTTAAGTCCATACATCTCATTGATTTTTTTATACACTTCTATGCCCGAGCCGCCAAGAGGATCAACCCCTACATTTAAAGTACTTTTTTGCAGAGCTTGCATATCTATGATTGTTGAAAGGGCTTTTACATACGGAGTTACAAAGTCCACACTCTTAGCTGCTTTGAGCGCATCATCGATACTCACTTTTTTAACACCCGCAAGATTATTTTTTAAATACTCGTTTGCATTGGTTTCTATAACTGAAGTGGCATCAGTATCAGCAGGTCCTCCGTTTGGCGGGTTATATTTGAACCCTCCATCTTCAGGTGGGTTGTGTGATGGAGTTATAACTACCCCGTCACATAAGTCTTTAGATGTTTTGTTCGCCTCTATAACTGCAAAAGAGAGAACAGGTGTCGGAGTGTAGCCATTATTTTCAGCGATGGCACAATCGACACCGTTTGCTATACAAACTTGTAAGGCTGTCAGTTCTGCAGGAATTGAAAGGGTATGTGTATCTTTAGCTATAAAAAGAGTACCGTTGATACCCTGCTCTTTTCTATAATCACACAATGCTTGAGTGATTGCAAGTATATGATTTTCATTAAAACTTTTTTTAAAAGAGGAGCCACGATGACCAGAAGTACCAAATGCAACTCTTTGTGTCGCATCCTTGATATCAGGCTTGTGTGAATAATAGTCTGATAAGAGTTGATGTATGTCTACTAAATCCTCTGGCGTGACTTTTTTCCCGGCATTTGCATGTGGCATGTGGAAATCTCCTTGAAATTTTATGATTCCATTATACTCAAAATCTAATGAAAGTAACAACATTAAGGGTAAAAAAACCATATTAGTTGTAGTATATGTTTAGTAATTATAAAAAACAATATCAGTTATAATATATGCTTAATGCTGTATATTAATTAGGCAAATTATGATATTTTTAGGTACTTAAATAGGCTATTATATACAAGTTTATATTTAGGAGATGGAATTATTATTGAGCAAATTATATTTACCGACCTTGATGGAACACTGCTGAATCACTATGATTATAGCTTTGAAGAAGCAACAGAGGCAATACAATACATCAAAAAAAAATCAATTCCACTTGTGATAGTCACAAGTAAAACTTTTAGTGAAGTAAGAGTACTTCAAGAAAAGCTTGAAATTAATTTTCCATTTATAGTTGAAAACGGGGCAGGTATTTTTATACCGCCGCACTCTGATTTAACTTCTTCGATTCCAGACCAAGACAACTACCTCATAATCAGTAAATCTCAAACTTATCTTGAAGTGAGAATATTTTTTGAACACCTAAAAAAGAACTATTGTATAAAAGGTTTTGGAGATATGGAAGTAGAAGAAGTTATGGAATTAACCGGACTCTCAGAGGAAAATGCAATACATTCGATGAAAAGAAATTTTACTGAGCCATTTATCTTGCAAGAAGAAGTTGATATAAAACTTTTACAGGCGCAGGCCGGTAAAGAGAATTTGGAAATCGTAAAAGGCGGCAGGTTCTATCATATAATATCCAAAGGTCAGGATAAAGCTAATGCTATGAAGCATTTGACACATTTATATGAAGAGTATTTTGACAAGAAGTTAAAAATGATTGCTCTTGGCGACAGCGAGAATGATTTTACAATGCTCCAAGCTGCAGATGTAGGGGTTTTGATTCCATATACTAACGGTGAGTTCGCAAAGATAGATGACATAAATATTATAAAAGCAAGTTATCCCGGTCCAAAGGGCTGGAATAAGGCTCTGTTGGAGATTTTAGATGCCAAATAGAGAAATCGCCCGTAATATTTTTGACCATGCTTTAAAGAGTGTTCTGCCACAGAATTTTATGAGTAAATATTGTCATCTTGAGAATGAGCTATTTCATGTCCAAGACAAAATATATGATTTGTCTGAGTATAAAAACTTATATATTTTTGGCTCTGGAAAAGCTGCCTGCACGATGGCTGTAGAGATAGAAAAAATCCTTCAAAATAAAATATATAAGGGTTTAGTAGTAGCTCCTTATGACAATGCAGAGTTAAAAAAAATAGAAGTGAAAATCGGCTCTCATCCCATTCCTACTTTAAAAAGCATAGACTCAGCCAAGGCACTTTTCGAGATGATGCAGGAGTGTGAAGAGAATGATTTATATGTATTTTTGCTCTCAGGTGGAAGTTCGGCTCTTATAGAAATTCCAATTGAACCGATTACTTTACAAGACTTACAGAGTACTACCTCTCTTATGCTCTCAAATAACCTAGACATTCATGAGATTAATGCCATTAGAAAACACCTCTCTATGATAAAAGGCGGACGTTTAGCCGAGTCTTGCAAGGCAACAGGCATTGTTTTGGTAGTCTCAGATGTGATAGACAATGCGCTTGACGCTATAGGCTCAGCTCCTTTATACGCTGATAAAAGCTCATTTGAGGATGTGAAAAATATTTTAGACAAGAATGATTTGTATTTCCACATGCCAAGCTCTGTGCAAAAAGTTATACAAAAAGGTTTAAAAGGGGAAATACAAGATTCGCCCTTTGAGCCTTTACAAAGAGTGACTCACCACATAATAGCTTCAAATGCACATGCCATTAAAGCAGCTGAACTTCAGGTAAATATTCTTGGACTAAGTCTGCAAGTTATAAAAGAGCCAATGCATGGTGAAGTGACAGCAATGGCTGATAAAATACTTGAGATTATCAATGCTTCTAGTAAAGAGTGTATTTTACTTGGGGGTGAATGTACTGTTGACCTCAAAGGCAATGGAGAGGGCGGAAGAAACCAACACTTGGCTCTGCTCATGCTTAAAAAAATATGTTTTAACGATTTAGATATTACATTTCTCTCTTGCTCAACTGACGGGATAGATGGAAACAGTGATGCTGCTGGAGCGGTAGTAGATTCTGAGAGTTGTCAAAAAGCCAAAAAGTTAAATATAGAAAAATATATAAATAATTTTGACAGTTACAACTTTTTAAAGCGTACCGATGACCTTATTATCACTGGAGCTAGTGGTACTAATGTAATCGATATTGTAATAATACTAAGGAGATCATAATGTCAGACTTTTTTCAAAACGGGGTCATAACAACCTTGCAAAATGTATGTGAACGTTCAATAGAAGATATGGAGGCCCAACTTCACGTATTCGGAAAAAGACGCAATATGGTGCTACTTCTACCGGCTCTGTATTCTGAATTTGAAACTCCTGCCATGCAGACTATAATTGATGAATTAAAAGATGTTACATATCTGCATAAAATCATCTTAGGTCTTGATCAGGCCACAGAGGCACAATTTATAGAGGTAAAAAAACGGATGAGTGTTTTAAAGTGCGATGTGGATGTTCTATGGAATGATGGTCCGCGTATAAAAGAGATTTATAAGACTCTAACAAGTAAGCATTTTCCAGGACTGGACACTCCTGGAAAAGGACGTAATGTTTGGACTATGATAGGTTATGGTTTAATTGATCAAGACAACTATGCTTTTGCATTACATGATTGTGACATCGTGAATTATAAACGTGATATCGTTGCCCGTCTTTTTTACCCTATTATCCATCCTGCCTTAGACTTTGAGTTTAACAAGGGTTATTATTCTCGCGTAACCGATAAACTTCATGGTCGAGTAACAAGACTTTTTTATACACCTATTATAAAATCACTTATTTTGACTTTTGGCTCGAATAAATATTTGAAGTATATGGAAAGTTTTAGATATGCACTTTCGGGTGAGTTTTCATTCATTCGCTCTCTTGGCCGCGGTATAGCTATATCTCCAACATGGGGAATAGAAGTATCCACTCTTTCAGAGGTCTATAAAAACACTTCAAATCGTAGAATCTGTCAAACTGAAATAATGCAAACCTACGAGCATAAGCATCAAGATCTTGGTTCAAAAGATGATGGAGGCGGTGTATATAAGATGGCGCAGGATATTGCTAAAACTCTTTTTCGTATACTCTCTCAAGAAGGAGTTGTATTTTCTAAAGCATCCCTGCAAACACTTTTATCATCGTATTATCAAGAATCAAGATTTGAAATTTTAAAATATGATGCACTCAGTAAAATAAATGGACTTGCATATGATCGTCAAGACGAAATTTTGGCAGTTGAGGCATTTCAGGATGCAATAGAAGAGGCTGCTAATGAATTTTATATAGATCCGATGGGTGTTCCCTTATTGTCTTCATGGATTACGGTTCGTTCAGTTTTACCTGAATTTTCCAATACGTTTTATGAAGCGGTAAAAGCGGATAATGAAGGCCTATAATGGAAGATATACATTATGAACCACGAACAATACACCAAAGGCTTGAAACTTTATATTCAAAAGAAGATTCTAAAGAAGCAGCAAAGCTTTTAGATGCTCTTATCAAAAAATATAAACAGCGTATAACTTCAAGTGAATATCATCTGAGTGAAAAAGACACAATTTTAATAAGCTATGGTGATCAAGTACAACATCCCGGAGAAGCACCGCTTGAAACATTAAAACTGTTTTTAGATAAATATTTAAAAGAGGTAATCAACTCAGTCCATATTTTACCTTTTTACCCATACTCATCCGATGATGGATTTTCTGTTATAAATTACAGTGAAGTTGACCCAAAAATGGGTTCTTGGAAAGAGATAAAAGAGATTAGTGATAATTACCGGCTAATGGTCGATGGAGTTATAAATCATATCTCTCAGTACTCCCACTGGTTTAAGGCTTATTTAGCTGGGGATGAAGAGTATGCTGATTTTTTTATAGATATGGATCCTACTAGTGATTTAAGTCAGGTTGTAAGACCTCGAGAAACACCGCTTCTCTCAGAATTTGTAGACACTAATGGTAAAATTCATAACATTTGGACGACCTTCAGTCGTGATCAGGTAGATTTGAATTATGCTAACTACAAGGTTCTTATAGCCGTTTTAGATGCAATGTTTTATTATGTAGAAAAAGGAGCTATCCTTATTCGTTTTGATGCCATTGCCTTTATTTGGAAAGAGGTAGGCACACCTTGTGTACATCTTCCACAAACACATGAACTTATACAGCTCATGCGCGAAGTTATACATAAAGTAGCTCCCGAAGTTATAATTATTACAGAGACTAACGTTCCACATGATGAAAATATTTCCTACTTTGGAAGCGGCAAGGATGAGGCACAGATGGTTTACAACTTTGCACTTCCACCGCTTTTAGCACATTCAATCCTCCAAGAAGATACTACGGCAATTACTTTTTGGGCAAAAACATTAACTCTTCCAACTGACAAGGTTTGTTTCTTTAATTTCTCAGCCTCTCATGATGGTTGCGGTCTTCGTCCTGTTACCGGCCTTTTAACTGATGATGATTTTGACGCTTTAGTTCAAAATACTATATCTAATGGAGGGCTTGTATCATACAGAGACACACCAGCTGGAAAAAGACCCTATGAGTTAAACTGCTCATTTATGAATATACTAAGCCATCCGGATGATGAGAACTCTCTAAAAGTAAAACGTATGTTGCTTACACAGGGAGTAGTACTCGCAATGCCCGGTATACCCGGAATATATTTTCACTCACTGGTTGGTTCGCAAAACTACCATGCAGGTGTTAAACTCAGTGGTATAAACCGTACTATAAATCGTGAAAAATTTAACTATGACTATTTAGTTGATTTACTCAATGAAGATTCAAGTATTGAGAGAATAATCTTTTCAGCATATCGCAGACTTATATCAATACGCATTAATGAAAAAGCGTTTAATCCATTTGGAAAATTTAAATTTTTAGATATCAATAAAAAGGTTTTTGCTGTTTTAAAACATTCTTTAGATGAAAGTGAAAGTATCTTAGCGCTTCATAATTTTTCAAATGATACAATAAGCTTTTTATTACCCGACGTCTCTAAAAAAGAGTTAAAAGATTTATTATCAAATACAAATATTAAGCAAAATGAAAATGTGACAATGCAACCGTATCAAATGATGTGGTTAAAATTTTAGAAAGGACTAGGAAATGATTACAAAATGTTTATTCCCCGCAGCCGGATATGGAACAAGATTTTTACCGGCTACAAAGGCTATGCCTAAAGAGATGCTGCCGATACTGACAAAACCCCTTATACAATATGGTGTAGAAGAGGCGATGGATGCGGGATGTAATGTAATGGCAATAATTACAGGTCGTGGTAAACGTTCAATCACTGACCATTTTGACATTTCATATGAGTTGGAACATCAAATAAAAGATACATCAAAAGATAAGATGCTAGATGGTATTCGTGAGATAATACAAAAATGTACATTCACGTATACAAGACAGAATGAGATGAAAGGTCTTGGCGATGCTATCTACAAGGGTAATGTACTTGTTGGATTTTCTAACCCCTTTGCTGTAGTACTTGCAGATGATTTATGCGTGAATCCAGAGGGAGACGGCGTTTTAAAACAGATGGTTAATTTATACAATAAATACAAGTGCTGTATAGTTGCTATTATGGAAGTGCCACATGAAGATGTTTATAAATACGGTGTTATAGAGGGAAGTGAAATTGAAGATGGTGTTTTTATGGTTTCAAACATGGTAGAAAAACCAGATATCGATAAAGCCCCGTCCAATCTTGCTGTAATAGGGCGATATATTTTAACACCTGATATTTTTGATGTCATTAAAAATACAAAACCTGGTAAAAATGGAGAACTGCAAATAACAGATGCTTTGTGTGAACACGCCAAAAAAGGGATGGTCATAGCCTATAAATTTAAAGGAAAAAGGTTTGATTGCGGTAGTGTAGAAGGTTTTGTAGAAGCCACAAATTACTTTTATAATTTAGAGCAAGCTAAGAACTAAGAGTTTAGATTTATAATTGTTTGATATACTTTCGACGATTTATAGAGCTGGACTCTATATTTCAATAAGGAAAAATCGATGACAAAAGAGTATATATTTACTTCAGAGTCTGTAACAGAAGGGCACCCTGATAAGATGGCAGATCAAATCAGTGATGCAATTCTGGATTATATTATTGAGAATGATAAAAATGCCAGAGTAGCGTGTGAAACTCTGGTATCTAATGGTTTTTGTGTAATAGCAGGCGAACTGAAGACTACGGCTTATGCCCCTATGCAAGAAATTGCAAGACGTGTTATTCAAGAAATTGGATACACAGATGCAACCTATGGTTTTGATTACCGTTCAGCAGCAGTTTTAAATGGTATTGGTGAACAATCCGCTGACATTAACCAAGGTGTTGACCAGGTTGATGGCGAAATTGGAGCAGGCGATCAAGGTCTGATGTTTGGGTATGCTTGCCGTGAAACAGATGTTTTAATGCCTTTACCGATTTACTTGGCTCACCGTTTAACCAGAAGGTTAGCTGAAGTTCGCAAAGAGGGCATTATCCCATATCTTCGTCCTGATGGAAAAGCACAGATAAGCGTTAAGTATGTAGGGGACAAGCCTGTTTCAGTTGAAACTGTAGTTATCTCAACGCAACATGCTCCTGATGTTTCTCAAGAACAAATTCACAAAGATGTGATTAACGAAGTTATTCATAAAGTTATTCCACGTGAATTAATGAGTGATGATGTAGTTTTTCACATTAATCCAACAGGAAAATTTGTAATCGGCGGACCGCAAGGCGATGCTGGACTTACTGGTAGAAAAATCATAGTTGATACTTACGGCGGAAGCTGTCCCCATGGCGGCGGTGCATTTTCTGGAAAAGACCCGACCAAGGTTGACAGAAGTGCTGCATATGCGGCTAGATGGGTAGCTAAAAATCTTGTTGCTTCTGGTGCTTGTGATAGAGCAACTATTCAGGTCGCTTATGCGATTGGTGTAGTTCAGCCTGTTTCTATTATGGTAGATACTCATGGTACAGGTAAAGTTGACGAAGAAAAAATTGAAGAGTGTGTTAAAGAACTATTTGACCTTTCACCTAAGGGAATTATAGAAGCACTTGATTTACTTCGTCCTATTTATAGACGAACAGCTGCTTATGGCCACTTTGGAAGAGAAGAAGATGGTTTTACGTGGGAACAAACAAACAAAGCAGATGAGATTAAAAAATATCTAGGTCTCTAAGCTTATATATCTTAAATGCATGGCGATTTATTTTGCCATGCATCTTCTTCCATAAATACTATAAAAACCTTTCCTGCAAGTAGTTATAAGAGCCAAAAGTGTTACTATAACTTACATTATTCAATTTAAAAAACAATTTTTAGCTACCTTTAAAATTCTTCTGTTATAGTTATATAAATAAAATTTTCAGGAGAAAAAATGGCAGTATTTATTAATGATACGTGTATAAACTGTGGTGCTTGTATTGATGAGTGTCCAGTTGAAGCAATCGTAGATGAGGATGATAATCCAACTGGTGAAGAGATTTACTATGTTTACCCAGACAAATGTGTAGAATGTGTTGATCATCATGATGAGCCAGCATGTGCTACTGCTTGTCCAACAGAAGGTTGTATAACATGGGACATGCCTTTTACTGCTGATTATAAAGATCACTTTAATGGTCCTAATTATATGGACGGCAAAGACTATGTTATGGAAGATGCTGATATTGAGCAACCATACCACAGCAATATTGGTGATGATGCTCGCAAGAACCGCGAAAACATAATTGATTAATTAAAATCTCTCTTTAGGAGAGATTTTAACCCTACTTCAGAGAAAAAAATTCACAAATAATTAAATAGTTTTTACTTTTTCTTACATTTAACCTCAAATAGAACTTATTTTAGCTATAATCCCACTCTAATTTTTATATTTACTAGGAGACTTGATGGAAAGAACACTATCAATAATTAAACCAGATGCTGTTGCTAAAGGCGTTATCGGAAAAATTTTAGATCGTTTCGAAAGTAACGGACTTAAAATCGCTGCAACAAGAAAACTTCAACTTTCTCGTATGGATGCGGAAGCTTTTTATGCAGTTCACTCTGAGAGACCTTTTTTCAACGATTTAGTTGATTTCATGATCAGTGGTCCTGTTGTTGTTACAGTTTTAGAAGGCGAAAATGCTATGTCTATTAACCGTGACTTAATGGGTGCTACAAATCCTAAAGAAGCTGAAGCTGGCACAATTCGTGCAGATTTTGCTGAAAATATAGATGCAAATGCAGTTCATGGAAGTGATTCTGTTGAAAATGCTGCAGTTGAAATAGCATTCTTTTTCTCAGAAAGAGAAATTTCTTAATTTCTATCTAATGAAAGTAACATTAAGAAAAGTAACAACTACAGCATTAGATTTTGAAGTAAACTTTAATGAAATAACATTTAAAGGTTATTTGCAGTATCATTCAGGCAAATTAATTTTGCTCAAAGCACATTTAAATGGTTTTGTTGATACAGACTGTGATGTTTGTGCTAAAGAAATTAAGTTACCGATTGATGAAGAGATAGAATTTTTTATCTCCGATGGTGTGTATGAAGATGAACAAAATAGCTTAGAGTTTGATGTTGTTGAGTCACTAGACTCAACAGTAGACTTGGATGAACTTTTACATTCAGAAATCGAACTCATTAAAAGTGATTATTACAGCTGCGAAGATTGTAAAAATAAAAACGACTAATTTGTTTGTAAAATCGGACTTTAGTCCAGAACTGACCCAAAGGGTCTTAGCATAAGTGTAGGACTTATTTCCGACACTAAATAATAAATTAAAGGAATAGAAAATGGCAGTACCTAAAAGAAGAGTCTCTCACTCCCGTGGAGCGAAAAGAAGAACTCACTATAAAATTACTTTAGCAAAACCAGTTAAAGATAAAGATGGAACTTATAAACTTCCACACCACATTAACCCAACTACTGGTGAGTATAAATAGTCAATGATAAAGATTGCTATTGATGCAATGGGCGGGGACTTTGGTCCTGAGCCAATTGTTAAGGGTTGCATTGCCGCACTTAAGAAAAAAACATTTGAGCCTATACTTGTAGGAAAAAAATCAGAAATTTTACCTCTGTTACCAAAACGTTATAGAGATAAGATTTTAATTGTTAACGCTGATGATATAATTTCTATGAATGATTATGCCACAGATGCAGTAAAAAGAAAAGAGAGCAGTATATATAAAGCTGTTGAACTTGTAAAAAATGGTGAGGCTCATGGTGTAGTCTCCGCTGGACACAGTGGTGCTACAATGACTCTTGCTACTTTAAGACTTGGTCGTCTTGCAGGTGTCTCTCGTCCTGCTCTTGTTACTTTAATGCCTACAAAAACTGGTCGTCGCTCTATTGTCTTAGACGTTGGTGCCAATGTTGATTCAAAACCGGAACATTTAATGGAGTTTGCCGTAATGGGCGGATGCTATGCTGAAGATTTACTAAAGATTGAAAATCCAAGTATAGGTCTTTTAGCAAATGGTGAAGAAGAATCCAAGGGTAATGAAGTGACAAAAGCAGCATTTAAATTACTTCAAGGATACAAAGGCTTCAAAGGCAATGTTGAAGGTAATGATATTTTTAACGGCACTTGTGATGTAATTACCTGTGATGGTTTTATAGGAAATTTAGTTCTTAAAACCAGCGAAGGGGTAGCCGCAACTATTAGTCAGTTAATAAAAGACTATATCAGAAAATCTCCTGTTGCAATTACAGGTGCACTTTTAATGAGAAGAGTATTTAAACTTCTTAAAAAAGAGATTGACTACGCTGAAATAGGTGGAGCTCCACTTATTGGAATTAAAGGCTGTGCAATTGTCAGTCATGGTAAAAGTAATGCAAAAGCAATTGAAAATGCGATTTATCAAGCTATAGCATACGTTGATACCGGTGTAAATCAGCACATTATATCAAGACTTGAGAAACTTAGACAAAAGGAAGCTTAATGGCTTATGCAGCTTTTCGTTCAATTGGTGCTTATGTTCCAAGCAAAATATTAACTAATGCTGATTTAGCTGTAATGGTAGATACTTCTGATGAGTGGATTACTAAAAGAACAGGTATCAAAGAACGTCGTATCGCAGCACAAAATGAAACTACTAGCGACATGGGTGTAAAAGCTGCAAAAAAGGCCATAGAGAGAAGTGGAATTGACGCAGGTGATATAGATATGATTATATGCGCAACTATCTCTCCTGATTATTTCTGTATGCCATCAACTGCTACAATTATTTCAAATAAACTTGGTCTTGCTAATGTTACTGCATTTGATATTTCTGCTGCATGTACAGGTTTTGTATATATTCTTTCTATTGCCAAAGCATTCATTGAATCAGGGATGAAAAAAAATATACTTATTATAGGCGCTGAAAAATTATCTGCAATTACAGACTATACCGATAGAGGGACATGTATTCTTTTTGGTGATGGTGCCGGAGCTGCGATTATTAGTGCAACTGAGATCAAAGAAGAAGCAATTATTGATATTCATACTGGCGCAGATGGTACATTTGCAGATTTGCTGATGACTCCAAACGGTGGAAGTGGCTCAATTCATGATTCACTTGACAAAGAAGCTGCTGGTTGTTTTATGCAGATGAAGGGAAATGAGACTTTTAAAGTGGCTGTTCGCACACTTACAAAAGATGTTATTGAGATTTTGAACGAGAATAACATAGAAAGCTCTGAAGTAAAACACTTTGTACCACATCAGGCAAACTATAGAATCATAAAAGCTGTTGGCGATGCGTTAAAGTTAAAAGATGAGCAAGTAGTACTTACTGTGGCAAAATACGGTAA
>JAGXIA010000056.1 GCA_024635885.1 Helicobacteraceae bacterium
ATACAAGAACGAAATATTATAAAAGAAAAAAGACTTTTAGAAATAAGTGAGACAAAAGAGAAAATCAAACTGTTTTCGAGTTTTTTTTACAGTGATGAAGATGCAGAATTAAGACAGCTTTATAAAGAGTTTATATCAATTTCTTTAGTAAAGCAAGACAAAGATATGATGGACTTTCAGACGCAATGTTTTAACAGTTATTTCTCTTGGTTTCAGAAGATAATTCAAGATGGCATAGAGAAGAATGAACTTATTAAAGAATCGATTCAATTTTCAAGAGGACTTTTTGTAATGGCTGAGGGAATGTTTATAGCGAGTGAAGTCACACATAGTATAGATGAATTAGAAAAAGAAATCCATGCCAATATAGATGCATTGTTTGAATTGATAGAGGTGAAAAAATGAGAAGATTATTGTTATTTATAGTGCCGGTACTTATGTATGGCGATGGTCTCAAAGAATTGATAGACTACTCAACTAAGCAAAATGATCTGGTGATATCTAAAGAGTTTACTAAGCAAGCAAAATCCCAAAACTTAGAGTCAAAAAAAAGTGCTTATTTTCCAACTTTGGATGTCGGTGCATTTTACGCAAGAGATGATGAGCCAAGTCCTTTGCAACCGGGTGATGTTTACAGCGCTTATGCAAAAATCAGTTTTGATATATATGACGGTGGTAAAAAATCATCAAATATAAATCAGGCCAAGAATGAGTTTAAGTCATCTTCTTTTGAGAGTGAAGCTACTAAAAAAAGTATTTCACTCCAAATTACTGAGAATTTTTTTAACATCAAAAGTTTAGAATCAAGTTTAGAATCTAAAGAAGAAGCTCAAATATCTTTAAAAGCCCAGTTAGAGAGAATTATTAAATTTTATGAGGCTAAAGTTGCTACAAAAGATGATGTTGACAGATTACAAGCTGCTTACGATACGAATATATATGATATGGAATCACTGAAATTACAGATACTTTCACTTAAAAAATCACTAGAATTAAAAGTGGGTAAGAGTGTGGACATCTTAGATAACTCGAGTTTTACTAAAAAAGATGTGAATGAGTATGATACTTTGGACATTACAAAATCTTTAATGGCAAAAGAAGAGTCTATTAGAAACAGCTCCAATGCTGTAGACAGTGTCTACTACCCAAATATTAAGATAGAAGATACATATAGCCTTTATGGTTATGGGAGGCAAAGTGAGAAAGCTTCATTATATGGTATGACTCCCCTGGATAATCAAAACACGTTAATGCTGACACTGAATTTGAGACTTTTTGATTATGGACAAATAGAGAAGAGCAAAGAGGCTATTTTACTTGGTTCCAAAGCCTTAAATGCTCAAGTCTCTTATCAAAACAAAGAACAGAAAATTCAGTTTGAGTTGGCTAAATCTCGCATTTACACTACAAAGTTAAAAATAAAAAGTGCTAACAGTGCGCTAATCTCAGCAACAAGTGCCTTTGAGACTGTTGAGAAGAAATACGATGCCGGGATAGTTGATTACGTAATCTATCTTGATGCTCTTTCAAGCAGGACAAGTGCAAAAGCACTTTATAAAAGCAGTTTAAATGATTTAGAACTTGCATACGCAATGTACTATTTCTACGGGGGAAAAAATATTGAGGAGTTTATAAAATGAGAAAAGTACTAGTAGGATTATTTTTAATAATTTTTAGTTTGAGTGGCGCTGAGGTTTATACAACCTTTAATGTTGAAGCTGGTCGCAGTGCAAATCTTGCCTTTATATCAAGCGGTATAGTTGAGAATGTAAATGTAGATATTGGTTCGGTTGTTAAAGAAAAAGATGTTTTAGCAAGTCTGCAAAACAGTGATATTAAAGCGATGCTAGAGAGTGCAGAAATAACGCTCAAGTACGCTAAAAAAGATTTTGACAGACAGATTAAAATAAAAAACCTTATAGATGAGGCGAAATTTGACACTTTTGCCTATAAGTATGAAAATGCAAAAAGCCAGTTAGTCTATCAGCAGGCACTGTATAATAAAACATTTTTAAAAGCTCCATTTGAGGGTATTATTTATGAAAAAGATATTGAGATAGGTGATGCAGTCAGCGGTATGATGCTAAAAACTGTTTTTAAGATTCAGAGTGTAAAAAAAAGAAAACTGATTTTAGAATTTGATCAAAAATATAACAAGATCGTAAAAGCAGGACAAACATTTAAATACAGTGTTGATGGAGATCAAAAAGTCTATGAAGGAATTATTTCAAAAGTATATCCACATGCCAACACTAACAACAGAAAGATAAAAGCAGAGGTAATTGCCGAAGGCTTTATGGTCGGGCTCTTTGGTGATGGCATTATAATCACTCCTGAAGCTAAGTAGGTACAGATGTATAAAATAGCAATAACGAGACCGATAGCTACTCTTATGTATGTTATAACATTAGTCATATTCGGCTATATGAGTTTCAAATCAATGCCCTCAGCCCTTTTTCCAAACATAGATTTTCCTATTGTTACAATTAAAACGATTTATCCTGGTGCAGAGTCGAGTACAGTTGAGTCTCAGGTAACAGATAAAGTAGAAGAGGCAATCTCAAGCATTGGCGGGGTTGACAGTATAACTTCGACAACAAGTGAGGGTGCGAGTGTTGTTATGGTCAAGTTCTTTTTAGAGCGTGACATAAATGAAGCAACAAATGATGTAAGAGACAAAGTCTCAGCGGTCATACTCCCTCGTGATGCAAAAATGCCTCTTGTAAGTAAACTAGATATTGGCGGCGCTTCTGTCATAAATGTTTTTTTAACGGCGAAAAAAGATAATCTGCAAGAACTTATGGTATTTGCAGATGAAAAGGTTAAACCGCAGCTTGAAAAAATTAACGGTGTGGGTGCGATTAACATTTTGGGCTATAAAGACAGAGAAATAAAAATATTTCCACATGCCGACCTTTTAAACAAATACGGCATAACTATTTCAGAATTAAATTCTATTGTGGCAAGAGAAAATATAAAAATCGGCGGCGGTAAACTCATTACATCCACTGAAGAGTTTATACTCAAAACCAAGGCTGATGCACTGAGTGTAAAAGAGCTTGAAAATATATTTATAAAAGATGATATAAGACTAAAAGATATAGCCCATATTGAAGATACTCTCAGTGATGCTAAAAGTTATGCTTCTTATAACGGTACTGAAGGGGTTATGCTTGAGGTTCAAAAAATATCAGGAACAAACACTCTTGACATTATTAAACGTGTCAAAGGAACTATCCCATCATTAGAAAAAATGGCCGGAGACAGCTTCGGTGTTCAAACGCTTCAAGATACTTCACCATTTATTATTCACTCTTTGGAAGATGTTGAATTTGACCTTATATATGGTGCATTTTTAGCCGTAGTTATCATCTTTTTCTTCTTAAGAAATATGACTATTACCATAGTTTCTGCTCTATCTATTCCTATTTCTATTATGGGTACGATAGCTCTGATGAACTATATGGGTTTTGATCTCAATAAAATGACGCTTATCGGACTTACGCTTTCCATCGGAATTATTATAGATGATGCTATTGTTGTCCTGGAAAACATCTATAAAAAGATGGAAGCAGGCATGGGCAAGTTTGAAGCAGCATTTGAGGGTACAAAAGAGATGGCATTTGCAATCCTTGCCATCTCAGCAATGTTGCTTGCAGTATTTATTCCAGTGTCAAATATGAGCGGAATAGTCGGCAAGTTCTTTGAGAGTTTTGCGATGACTGTCGGTTTTGCCATTGTAATATCATTCACAATTGCGATGACTTTTATGCCTACTACGAGTGCCAGAGTCTTGCAAAAAGGCGAAAGCAGATTCTATAACCTAACAGAGCCATTTTTTAAATCTTTAGAAAAGATATATGAAGTTATTTTAAAAGGTGTGCTTAGATTTAAAGTTATTACCTTAATTTTGGTCCTTGCATTGTTTTTTGGTAGTTTAAGTCTCTTTCCAAAAATAGGTATGAATTTTATACCAAAAGAAGATAAATCAGAATTTGAGATTAAAATAAAAGCAGATTCAGGCATATCACTTGAAGAGATGATCGTAAAGTCTAAAGTAATTGAAGACTTGGTAAGAAAAGATGAAAATGTTCAGTTTACAACCTTAAGTGTCGGTTATAACAGTGTTCAAGAGAAAAACAAGTCTTTAATCTATGTAAAATTAGTGGACAAAGACAAAAGAGCAATCAATCAAGAGCAGATTGTCCAAAATTTTAGAGAGAAGCTCAAACCATTGCAAAAAGATATGCAGATAACAGCCGCAGCTATTCCAAATATAAAAGGAGCTGGTGTCTCTGTTCCGTATCAAATAGTTTTAAAAGCTGATTCATTTGAAGATTTGTCGCTTGCTACTAAAAACTTAACTGAGTATTTGGCACAGAAAAAAGGTTTTGTTGATATTGATACAAACTTGGATGAGGGGAAACCTCAAATCGATATTAATATTTTAAGAGAAAACGCTAACAGATTTGGCATTTCAGCTTCACAAATATCACAAGCGATCTCTACTGCTTTTTCAAGTGACTTGGAAGTCTCATATTTTGAAGAAAACGGAAAACAGTACAACATCACTTTAAGATTTGATGATGCAAACAGAGTCACAATTGAAGACATTAAAAAACTTCAACTCAGAGCAAATAATGGAAAACTGGTATATCTGGATGGTTTAGTTACTTTTAGTAAAACTACTTCTTTAGCCTCTATCAACCATTTTGACAGACAAAGACAGGTTACGGTCTATGCTGATCTATTTGAGCTTGACTTAGGCGGTGCGGTTAATTATACGAAAGAAAAAATTGATGAATTAATGCCTGCCGGTGTTACTTACAGATTTACAGGTTTTGCAGAAGAGATGGTAAAAACAGGGCAGGCATTTGTTGCTGCGCTTGGATTGTCTATAATTTTGATGTTTATTATTTTGGCAGTCTTGTATGAATCATTAATTCAGCCCCTTATTATTATGGTGGCATTGCCGCTAAGTATTATAGGTGTAATGCTCGCTCTTTATATAAGTGGTCTGCAGTTTAGCCTTTTTGTAATGATTGGCTTTATGCTTCTTATGGGCATGGTCGGAAAAAATTCTGTCTTGCTTGTAGACTTTGCTAACAGTGCAATGACTAGAGGCAAAAATGCAGATGAAGCGCTCATAGAAGCTGGAGAGAAAAGACTTCGTCCTATTCTTATGACGACGCTTGCTATGGTATTTGCAATGCTTCCTCTTGCTATTTCTGATGGACTGGGAAGCGAGACAAAAGCTCCTATGGCTATTTCAATTATAGGCGGACTTATAAGTTCTATGATTTTGACTCTTCTTGTTGTTCCGGTTTTGTATAAACTAATTAATCCTGTTGACAGATGGTTGAGAAAATTTTATGAAAGCAAAGAGGTACTATAAATATAATTTAATTTTATATTGATTTTTTATTTAAATTTTTCATCTAAAAGCATTGTTTAAGTTGCATTGGAATAAAGTTGTTATTAATAAGTAATTCTTGTGTAATGGAGTGTATTATGGAAAGTAACAGTTTATTTGAAAAATTGTCTTCTAGATTAGACGAGTTATCAAGCCTTCCGAAATTAGATGATGAGGTTTCGATTTCAACCTTAATTGAAGAAAAAGGTTTTTCTAGAAGAGAATTCATGGGTTGGGCTGGAGCTATGACATCTATGTTAATGTTGCCGGCGAGTTTTACTCCATTAGTTGCTAAAGCAGCTGAAATGGCAGATAGATTGCCCTTAGTATGGCTGCATATGGCAGAATGTACGGGATGTAGTGAATCTTTACTAAGGTCAGCAAGTCCGAGTATAGATAGTTTGATATTTGACTATATTTCGCTTGAATATCATGAAACGATTATGGCAGCTGCTGGCTGGCAAGCTGAACAAAATCTTGAACATGCCATCGAAAAATATAAAGGCAGATATATTTTAATGGTTGAGGGTGGTATTCCACATGGTCAAAGTGATTACTTTTTAACAATTGGTGCTCACGCTAAAACAGGAGAAGAAATTGCACTAAATGCTTCTGAACATGCAGCTGCTATTTTTGCCATCGGCACATGTTCCTCTTTTGGCGGTGTTCAAGCCGCTGCCCCAAATCCTACAAATGCTACGGCATTAAGTAATGTAACAAGCAAACCGGTTATTAATGTTCCGGGATGTCCTCCAAGTGAGAGTAATATTGTAGGAACACTTTTACATTTTATTTTATACGGAACTCTTCCAGCACTTGATGTTTACAATAGACCAAAATGGGCTTATGGACATAGAATCCATGATGCTTGTGAGAGAAGAGGTCGTTTTGATGCTGGTGAATTTGTACAACAGTTTGGTGATGATGGAGCCAAGAACGGCTATTGTCTTTATAAGGTAGGTTGTAAAGGACCGTATACATTTAACAACTGTTCAACACAAAAGTTTAATCAAGGTACCTCTTGGCCTGTTCAAGCCGGACATGGTTGTATGGGCTGTAGTGAGCCTAGTTTTTGGGATACTATGGGCATTGTTCATGAACCATTGGGCAACAGACTTTATCATACGGCATTCGGTGGACTGGGTTCTGATGCTACAGCGGATAAAATTGGTAGAGGAATATTGACTGTAACTGCAATTGGAATCGCGGCACACGCAGCCATTTCTATAATCAAAAAACCAAAAGAATAGTTGAGGAGTCAGATATGTCTAAAAGAGTAATAGTAGACCCAATAACAAGAATTGAAGGGCACTTAAGAGTTGAGGTTATAGTTGGAGATGATGGAGTGGTTGAAGATGCTTTTGCCTCATCAACCTTATGGAGAGGTCTTGAAGTAATAGCAAAAGGTCGTGATCCAAGAAATATACCATTGATGATGCAAAGAATTTGTGGAGTATGTACGTATTCACATTATTTAAAAAGTACAATGGCTGTGGAAAATGCACTAGCCATAAAAATTCCTTACAATGCAGAGTTAGTGAGAACACTGATGAACGCCGCACTGTTTTTACACGATCATGTTATCCATTTTTATCATCTACATGGTGTTGACTGGGTTGATATTGTTTCTGCATTAAGTGCAGATGAAGCAAAAGCAAGTAAATTAGCTTTTAAATATACAGATAACCCAATAGGAACCGGAGAGAATGAGTTAAAAAAAGTAAAAGAGACGATAGCAAAGTTTACTAAAAGTCCTCAAGGTCTTGGACCTTTTGCAAATGCATACTGGGGACATAAAACATTTAGGTTAACACCGGAACAAAACTTAATAGCACTTTCGCATTATTTAAAAGCATTGGAAATTCAAAGAATAGCCGCACAAATGCTGGCAATCTTTGGTGGTAAACAGCCACATCCACAAAGTTTGGTAGTTGGCGGTATTACAAGCGTTATGGATATTTTAAACCCTGCTAGGATGGGTGAATATTTAGTTAAATTTCAAGCTATTGCTGAATTTGTAAATAATGCTTACTATGCTGATATTGTAATGGCGGCAGAGATGTACAAAACTGAGCCGTCTGTTATGAAGCCTATGGGTGTTAAGAACTTTATGGCACATAAAGATTTTATGGTTGGAAGAAATGATTACTTATTCAGTAGCGGAATTATCAAAAATGGAGATCTTAGTAAAATATTTGAAATTGATGAAGATATGATTACTGAAGAAGCTACTCACTCATGGTACAAAAATGATAATCCTCTACATCCATATAATGGTGAGACAGATCCAAACTATACAGGTTACATTGATGGTGAAACAGTTGGACCAGATGGAACAATGATTAAAACAAAACTGATTGATGAGACTAAAAAATACAGTTGGATTAAATCACCAAGGTATGATGGCAAGCCTATGGAAGTAGGTCCATTGGCAAGTATCTTAGTTGGTTATGCAAGTGGAAATAAAAGAGTAGAGACTGTTGTAAATGGTTTTTTAGAAAAAACAGGTATTCCAGCGGCAGCTTTATTCTCAACTTTGGGCAGAACAGCGGCAAGAATGTTGCAGACAAAGCTTATTGCAGACAATGCATTTGTTGCTTTTCACAACTTGATTGAGAATCTTAAAGTTGATGAAGAAACCTGCGCTACGTATCATATTGATAAAGACATAGAGTATAGAGGCAGAGGTATTGGTGATGTCCCAAGAGGAATGTTAAGCCACTGGATTAGAATTAAAAATGGTGTTGTTGCAAATTATCAAGCTGTGGTTCCATCAACTTGGAATGCAGGACCAATGGATTCCAAAGGTGTTAAAGGACCTTATGAAGCTGACTTAATAGGTCTTAAAATAGAAGATTTAACACAGCCGCTGGAGATAATTAGAATTATTCACTCTTATGACCCTTGTATCGCATGTGCAGTTCATGTAATGGATATTAAAGGCAAAACACTTAGTGAATACAAAGTAAATCCACTCTATGGCGGATGTAGCATTTAAAAAGGAGTAATTATGGAAACTACTGATAAATCTGAAGAACATTCTTCTAAAAAAGTAGATGAAGAGATTGTAATGGAACTTGAATTTACGCCGTTTTATAGATGGCATCATTGGATTAGAGTGTTTAGTACACTGGCTTTAATAATAACAGGATTTTATATTTCTGTGCCATTTGTTAGTCCGATCGTGAATGCTGAGCCAACAAACTTTTTGAATGCCTATTTTAGAAGTTGGCATGAAATATTTGGCTTTGTATTTATTGCTATGTATATAGCAAAGACCTATTATTTCTTTTTTTCTGCAAAAGATAGAATAGAAATAACATCCTTCAAAGATGTGCTTAATCTAAAAAATTGGCTTAATCAAGTAGGTTATTATTTACTATTATCAAAGCATCCAAAATTAAGTGGAGCCTATAATGTTATACAGTTAATGGCTTATTTATTTTTTTACATTGTAATAACTGGGTTGTTACTTACCGGCTTGATACTTTATGCCAATAATTACCATGAAGGGTTTGGCGGGTTGATACAGGGACCTATGAAATTTTTTGAAGTAATGTTTGGCGGTTTAGCAAATGTTAGAGAGATGCATCATTTATTAATGTGGGGAGTGATCTTGTTTATAGTCGGGCATGTCTATATGGTAGTCTTTAATGCTGTATATGGTAAAGAAGGGAATGTTGATACTATTTTCAGTGGATATAGATGGAAAAGAAAAGAATAGTCGAAATAAGGATATTATTTGAAGATTTTAATACTTGGTATTGGAAATATCTTATTTGGCGATGAGGGTCTCGGACCACATTTGGCGAACCTTATAGATGAAAAATATTCCTTTAGTTCTGATGAACATACAGTGGATATCATTGATGGTGGAACATTAGCTCAAAGACTTATACCGATAATAACAGATTACGATAATGTATTAATCATAGATTGTGTCAGCGTGGTTGAGGGTGCAATCGGTGATGTATATAAGTTTGATTTTACTGATATCCCAGACTTTATTACATGGGAAGGCAGCGCTCATGAAGTTGAAATGCTTCAAACCCTGCAAATGATTGAGATGATGGGTGATCTGCCACCGACAAAAATAGTGGGTGTTATTCCTTTTGTAATTGGAGAAAACAGTACTTTTACTATGACGCAAGAAGTTTTAAATGCTAGCAAAACAATGGAGAAAATCATTATAAAATATATAGAAGATTTTGGAGTTCAAACTTCAATAAAAAAGAATATTACTTTAGAAGAAGTCTCTAAATACACCTATCTTAAGGGTAGTCTGTGATATTAGAATTTTCATTCAATTATTTGTCTTCATCTTTAATCTATGAAAAAATAATGTTAAGAACAGCAAAACTATTTTCATTAGAATCAAAAATAGTAAAAAATGGTGATGAGCTTTTTTTGTATGTTGAGTCTGAAGACAGCGATGAATTAGAAAATTTTGCAAATAAATTATCATTAGAACTGCCTCACTCAATTTTTTTGCATACAATGGATGCAAAAATTGTAGAAGATATGCCCGAAGAAATTTACGTATTGCCAAATACAGCAAAGTTACCTATCCCATTTTGTCCTCAATGTTTACAAGAGGTGATAGACGAATCAAATGAAAATTATTATAATATTTTTCAAGAGTGTGAAGTCTGTGGATACAGTGTAGAGGGTGAAAGGAAGAACTATAAAGAGAGCTTTACGAATATTGCTAAATCAATTGCTGAGGGTTTAGTAGTTGAAGTAGGAACTTTTTATGGAACATATAATGTCGGTAAAGCAGATAAAAAATGCAATGACATTGATTTTGATATTCTAAGCTATGATCTGTTTTCAATCGAAAAATACACAAATGCGACTAGCAGCGAAATTATTGCTTTAGGAGCGATTGAAAAACCTTTTCTTCGCTTGAAGACAAACCTTACTTTTAAAAAAGATTTTGAAGACCTGCAAAGTGAACTCATCCGATTTAAACTCCCAGATGACTTTGTTTTACACCTTTTAATGAGCGAACTGCATACCTTAGGAATCGACCTGATATTTATAACAAAAGACAAAATAGCTTCTCAAGAAACACTTACATTAGTCAAGTTTGAAAAAGAGTTTGAACCTATTGAATGTGTGGTGAGTGAAGAGCAGGTTATACTCTTAAAAGGTAACAAAGGCTTAGCGTACAAAAAGCTGAGTAATGAAGATTTAATACCGCATATCGGTGCTTTTTTTTCAGTAATAAAAGAGCACTCTTTATTTGACAAAACTGTAATTGGCGTAAATATAAGTAAAGAGTACCACAATGATATTTTAGTTTACTCTAAGAAATTCGGCATTATTGAATACCTTTCTTTAAAATTTGAATTTACTTCCATGCAAGATGTGTTTGATGCAATTATAAATACAGACCAAACAGGTGCAAAACTGATAACAAATTATAAAAATAAGTTTAGTGAACATTTTGAAAATATATCCGCCATAAAATTTGATGAACAAGTGTTTAATATCTATAAATTATGGGGAATAATCGCAATTGTTTTAGATTATTCCAAACATAAGGATCTTTCAAAATCTGCCCAAATACTCGAAAACAGTGCCAGTTCATTCTCCGGTCTTAAGGGTCCTTTGATTGATTATAAATTAAAAAATGTTGACTCAAAGGTTTATTTGGACCCACTTATGACTATTAGAACTGTAATGAGTTTTAGACTTGCAGAAGTTGACCAACTTAGCCTTAGTTATGGAGTTGTTGAAAGTTTTGTGGAGTTTATCTCTACGCAGTTAGATGAGATAAAACAAGAGATGAAAACAGATGCTGTAGCAATTACCGGTTCACTATTAGGTAATAGACACCTCTTTAGTAAGCTTACGAAAGAAGTCTCAGTCAATCATGATTTATATTTTAACAAAGAGTTGCCGGTTGATGGGATTAATATTCAATATGGCGGAAATGAATTGTTTTGAT
>JAGXIA010000008.1 GCA_024635885.1 Helicobacteraceae bacterium
GATGGTTTTTGGCCTGCAGAAGGTGCCGTTGATGAGAGTAGTGTTGAACTTCTTAAGTCATGTGGAATTAAATGGATTGCTACAGATGAAGAGATTTTATTTAAATCTTTAAATTCTAACAATCGAGAAGCTTTATACCACTCGTATAATTACAATGGTATGACTATAGGTTTTAGAGACCATTACTTAAGTGATTTAATTGGTTTTACATACAGACATCAGGATTCATATAGTGCTTCAAAACATTTTATAAGTGAACTAGAAAAAATTCAGCATTTAAATCAAGATGCTACAGTATTTGTTATATTAGATGGCGAGAATGCTTGGGAGTTTTTTGATAATAACGCTTTTGATTTTTTTAATGCACTTTACAGTGATTTAAAATATTGCTTATGGTGTGAGACTATTCACATGGATGATGTTGTAAGACAACCTTCTAAAGAACTCCCTTATTTAGCTCCTGGAAGCTGGATTCACGGTTCATTTAATACCTGGGTAGGGCATAGTGAAAAAACCAGAGCATGGGAACTTATATTTGTTACAAAAAGAGATTATGAACATCATAAAGCTTCTTTAGATGAGATAACACGTTCGAAAATAACAGATCATTTTTTAGCGGCTGAATGCTCTGATTGGTTTTGGTGGTATGGAGACGATCATTATACAGATTTTGGTGCTGAATTCGATGAACTGTTTCGTTCTCATTTAATTAATATCTATGATTTGATTGCAATACCGGCTCCTTCTGGTTTATTTATGCCAATTATAAAAGCCCGAAGCTCTGAGAATTTTTGGATTAAACCTCAAACAGATATATCTCCGGATATCAATGGAAGACATGATTCATTCTTCGAATGGATTGGTTGTGGAGTTGTTGATGAAAGTAAACTTTTTTCAACTATGGATAAACAAAGAGGCCCAATAGAAAAAATTTATTATGGGCAAGACGATGAAAAACTGTATTTTGCATTTTACAGTAATATCAATAAGTCCTGCACGAGTGACTCTATGAGTATTATTATTGATCCAATTGATGTAAGCGGTAAAATTTATCTAAAAACTGAAAAAACTTTTTTTGGAAATTTAGAAGTAGATGTTGCCTGTGAAGACTGGCTTGAAGTAAGTATTGACAAGAGTAAGATCGATAAAGATGAAATTTCTTTAAGATTTGAAATAGAAAAAGACGGTATCGTCATCCAAACTCTTCCAGGCTTTGGTGAACTTAAAATTGATTTAGGTAGTGATTACAGCCGAAATTGGTTTATTTAGAGGAAAATAGAATGAATAAAGTATCTTTATTATTTGGTGTTCATATGCACCAGCCTGTAGATAATTTTGGTGATGCAGTTGATGAGGCTATTGAGTTATGTTATAAGCCTTTTTTTGAGACGATGGTTAAATACCCGGATTTTAAATTTGCAGTTCATAGTAGTGGATGGTTATTAGATAAAATCAGAATAGAGCATCCAAGTATTTTTGAAAATATGAAGTCATTAACAAAAGCTGGATCTATTGAGTGGGTAGGAGCAGGTTATTATGAACCGGTACTCAGTTCTATTCCATCAAAAGACCGACGTGCACAAATAAATAAAATGAGCAATTATCTTAAAAAGCATTTTAATACTAAACCAAAAGGCTTATGGCTTACAGAACGAGTATGGGAGTCTGCTTTAGTTCCTGATTTAACAGCATGTGGAATTGAATATGCGGTTGTTGATGATTATCACTTTTTAAGCAGTGGATTTGATACCTCAAAAATGGATGGTTACTATACTACAGAAGAGAGTGCAGAAGAGTTAGCTCTATTTCCAATAGCGCAATCACTCAGATATGCATTGCCATTTTATAGTGTTAAACGAGCAGTTGATTCTATTTTAGAGTGTTCAAAAAATGAAAATTCTGCAGCCATTATATTTGATGATGCAGAAAAGTTTGGTCTTTGGCCGGATACTCACGAATGGGTATATGAAAAAAAATGGCTTGAAGGGTTTGTTAAAGCAGTTTTAGAAAATGATAGGATAATTTGTGAGCATTATGCTTCTTATATGAAGAAAAATCGCTCATTGGGCATTTCATATTTAAATAATACTTCTTACTTTGAAATGGGAGAATGGAGCCTTAGAAGCAAACAAACTCTTGCTCTTGAAGAATTAAAGCAAAGTGTTGGTGATGATTATTTTAAAGATGTGGGAGTTTCATTCATAAAGGGTGGGATTTGGAAAAACTTTTTTATAAAGTATCATGAGAGTAATTATCTTCATAAAAGAATGCTGTACTTTAGTAAAAATCAAGGCAGTTTAAATAAAAATTCATTAGAGTCTCTTTATAAACTGCAAACTAATGATGTTTTTTGGCATGGTGTTTTTGGCGGTTTATACCTTCCAAATCTTCGAGACAATGCTTATAAGTATTTGCTTGAAATAGAAAAATCTAAAGCTCAAAAAGAGATCAGTTATGAAGTTTTAGATATTGACAAAGACGGATTTAATGAACTTAAAGTTTTAACTAAAAATTTGAGTCTTGTTTTTTCATCTAAATATGCTGGACAAATGGTAGAATTTGGTGCATTTGATGCTCTATTCAATTGGCAGAATACGCTTATGAGAAGAGAAGAAGCGTATCATCAGAAAATTCTTAATCCTAAAGAAGCTATTCATGAATTAAATTATATGCAAGAAGAAGCAGATGAAATACCCACAATTCATAATGATGCTTTAGTTATAGATGGAACTTTAAAAGCTGAACTTATATATGACTGGCATCCTAAAAATTCATTTATAGATCATTTTAGTGATGAAGAGTTTACTTTAGAAAACTTCAAGGCTTTAACATTTCATGAGGTAGGGGACTTCGCAAACCAACCTTTTGAGCTAAATAAAAATAAATTTGTTAGAAGAGGTGGAATATTTTTAGATAATGAATATGCAAATTATGCAACTGAGTTGAATAAAGAGTATTCTTTTACTAACAATTCCATCCATTTAAATATGAAGTGTAATAGTAAATACGAAGAAAAACTCTTTTTCGCACAAGAATTTAATTTTCACTTTGCACATCCCTATATAGTGACTTTTAATTCTAAAACTTTAGAAGATGGCTTTAGTGAGTATGATTGTGATGAACTTGTTATAATGGATGATTTTACTAAGAAGCTTTTAAAAATAAAAGTGAATCAAAAGTGTAATATTTTTGCTTTTGTCTTAAATACTATTTCTCAAAGTGAAAGTGGCTTTGACAGGGTAGCTCAGGGCATCAGCTTTATTTTTACAACAGCTTTTGAATCAGAATTAAAATTAAAATTTTCGTTGGAGTTAGCAGATGTCTGAGATTAGATTAGACCGCATACATAACAAGTATGTTCTTATAGCCCCTGAAAGACTACATCGTCCAAGTCTGGGGCATCATTTCACTAAAAATAGATCAAGTTTTACATGCCCATTTTGTGATGGAAATGAGGCCTTAACACCTAAAGAAGTTTTCGCTATGAGGGATAATGAGGCAGACTCACCCTCTTGGAAAACAAGAGTTGTTCCCAACCTGTTTAAGGCTGTTCAAATAGAACTGGAAGATATTTCCAAAAGAGATGGAATATTTGAGTCTATTCCTGGCGTTGGAGCACATGAAATTTTAGTAGACTCTCCTTCTCATGAGATCGATATATCTTATCTCGATAAAGAGTCTATTGAGAATTGGCTGAGAACAATTATTATTCGTACTGATGATTTAAAAAATGACAAAAGATTGACTAGTCTTAGTATTTTTAAAAATTATGGACATAATGCCGGAGCAACACAAGAACACCCTCATACTCAGTTATTGGCACTTCCGATTATACCTCGAAATGAGTTGGTTTTTTTAGAGAGAAATATAAAATATTACCATCGTCATGGACGTGGAATAGTTGAAGATACGGTTTATAATGAGAGAATTGCTAAAACAAGAATATTGGATGAAGTAGGTGCTTTTGTAGCCTTTTGTCCATATGCCAGTTCTTTTCCTTTTGAGGTTATGATAGCGCCAACAAAAAGTATTGCTAGTTTAAATAAATGTACAAGAAAGGATGTTGCTGACCTGGCTCTTTTGATTAAAAAAGTTTTTGAAATGTTGAAAGCTCAGCTCGGGAGATTCGATTATAATCTTTTTTTTCAAATATCACCCTTGAATATAAATTTTCAAACAGAAAAATATATGAATAATATCGATAAAAGTTATACTTTTACTTTAAGAATTACTCCTCGTATATATCGCTTAGGCGGATTTGAAATTTCTACTGAAATGGCAATTAACAGTATAATTCCAGAAGAGTGCGCCAAGTTATTAAGAGGGGATTAATATAAATGAAAGTTCTTTTTGCTGCAAGTGAAATTTTTCCACATGCCAAGAGTGGTGGTTTGGCGGATGTATCTGATGCTCTTCCAAACGCTCTAGCAAAGAGTGTAGATATCTCAAGAGTAATGCCATTTTATGGTTTTATGAAAAAAAAAGAGTTTAAAGTTTATGAGAATTTTACAATTTTACTTGCTGGTATTGAGTATAAAATCGAAATACTCAAAACTAAAAAAGACAAAGTAGTTACATATTTTGTTAATGCTCCTTTTCTTAGTACTACTCAAAATCTTTATGGTGATGAAAGTGGAGATTATATAAATAATGATTTACGTTTTGGAATATTCTGTAAAGCGATTGTTGAGTTAAGTCTTAGGCTTAGTGTTGATGTATTACACTTAAATGATTGGCATACAGCCTTATCTGCACTATTTATTAAAGAGTCAAATCTAAAAATAAAAACTATTTTTACCATACATAATCTTGCGTATCAAGGTATATTTGATAAATATTCACTTTGGAAGTTGTCTATTAATGAAAAATATTTTAGACCCGATGCTCTGGAATTTTATGATAAAGCAAATTTTTTAAAAGCTGGGATTGCTTATAGTAATTACATCACAACAGTTAGCCCAAGCTATGCACAAGAAATTTTAACTAAAGAATTCGGTTGTGGCTTGGATGGCTTTTTAAGAAAGTATAAAGAGAAGTTAAGCGGAATTTTAAATGGAATAAATACAGTCGTTTTTGATCCATCAACCGATAAAGCTTTGGAATTTAATTATAATAAAAACAGTTTAGAAAATAAACATAAAAATAAAGTCTCTTTTCTGCAGCAGACTAAATTAAAAGATCCTAGAAAGCCACTTTTTGTGATGATTAGTCGTTTAGTAGATCAAAAAGGTATTTTTTTATTAATAGAGTCCATCGAAGAATTATTAGCAAAAAATTTAAATCTTGCTATCATTGGAGATGGCAATGCTGAGATATGTGAAAAATTAGATCTGCTATCTTGCAAGCATGAAAATTTTTATTTTTTTGAGGGATATGATGAGCACTTATCTCATAAAACGTATGCCTCGGCAGATTTTTTACTAATGCCATCAAAATTTGAACCCTGTGGTTTAAACCAGTTTATCGCTATGCAATATGGAACTTTCCCCTTAGTCCATGAAGTAGGTGGCTTAAAAGACAGTGTTCATGAAAATATGGATAAACAAAGCGTGGCATGTGGAATGGGAATAGTTTTTAAAGAGTATAATAAAGAAAATTTCCTGCTAGCTGTTGATAGAACATTACATCTTAAGAAAAATACAAAAGAGTTCAAATCGATTGTACAATCTAACATGGAATGCAATTTTTCTTTTGAAAATAGTTCATTAGAGTATTTAAAATTATATATTGATTAAAGGATTATCATGTCAAAAGAGAAAATAGAGAGTTCGACAAAAAAATTAAATATTTTATTTGTAGCGGCAGAAGTTGTACCATTTGCGAAAACGGGAGGTCTTGCTGATGTAGCAGGAGCTCTCCCTAAAGCAATTAAAGAGTTGGGTCATAATATTATTGTTGTAATGCCAAGGTATTATAAAATAGACAACTCTAAACTAAGGAAGCTAGAAGCTCCATTAAGTGTCCCAATGGGCGTAATGGGTGAATTTTGGGCTGGAGTTTATACTTCTACATTGCCAAATAGTGATGTACCAATATACTTTATAGATCATGAAGAGTATTTTGGCAGAAGTGGTCTTTATGAGGATGATGGAGGAGGATATGAAGACAATGATAATCGTTTTATCTTTTTCTCCAAAGCAGCTTTACAACTATGTAAAATGTTACACTTTACACCAGATATTATCCATACGAATGATTGGCATACAGCAGCAATTCCTCTTCTTAGTAGAACTAGGTTTGTTCATGATTTTGCACATGCTGCTAATGTTTTAACTATTCATAATCTACAGCATCAAGGTAACTTTTATCGTGGTCTTATGGATGTTATGGAAGTTGGCTGGGAACATTTTAATGAACATGAATTTAAAAGCTTTGATAGAGTAAATCTCTTAAAAGGTGGAATTTATCACGCTGACGCAATAACAACTGTTTCAAAGAAATATGCAGAGGAGATTCAAACCGAGGAATTTGGTTTTGGACTGGAGAGCCATATTAGAGGGCACTCTCATAAACTTATTGGTATATTAAACGGTGTCGATTATAACGAGTGGAATCCATCTGTAGATGAATTTTTAGTTGAAAAATATGATATAGGCAATATGTCAGGCAAGCTTGCATGTAAAGCAGACATTCAAAAGCATTTTAACTTAGAAGTTCGTGATGATGTGCCTGTAATTGGTTTTGTTGGTCGATTTGCTGAGCAAAAAGGGATAGGTTTAATAGCTGGTGTCATACATGGTCTTTTAGATTTGGATGTTCAAATAATCATGCTTGGAACTGGTGAGAAATGGGCGGAAGGTTTCTTTAGCGATGTATCATACCATAGAGACAACTTTGGTCTTCATGTTGGATATTCTGATGAATTAGCACATAAAATAGAAGCTGGTAGTGATATGTTTTTAATGCCTTCGCTATTTGAGCCATGTGGACTTAACCAAATATATAGTCTTCGTTATGGAACACTACCTATTGTAAGAGGTACAGGCGGTCTTGATGATACTATAGTGAATTTTGATGAACACCATGAACATGGAAATGGATTTAAATTTTATGAAGCATCACAAGAAGCATTATATTATACGGTTTTATGGGCTATTAATATATACAAAGATGATAAAAAAGCATTTGAAGATATGCAAGAGACAGCAATGAAACAGCACTTTGGTTGGGATGATTCAGCTAGAGCTTATGAAGAAGTCTATCAATACGCTTTAAATAAAAAGCGTAAATAAAAATAAAAGAGAAAGTATGAAAAATGAAATATTTTATGATGTAACACTTTTTAGCGACTTGGATATCTACCTTTTTAAAGAAGGTTCTCACTCAAAACTTTATAACCATTTAGGCTCGCATACGCTTACTAGAGAGGGAGTGGAAGGTGTATATTTTGCACTTTGGGCTCCAAATGCTAATTCAGTATCTGTAAGAGGTGATTTTAATGATTATAATCATGAAACACATGAAATGAAAAAACGTACAGATGATTCCGGCATTTGGGAAGCGTTCATTACTAACGTACCCCAGGGTACAACTTACAAATATCATATAAGATCTGAGGGAAATGATGCAAATCAAGACAAAATTGATCCATATGCATTTCATTCTGAAGTAGCTCCAGCTTCTGCTTCAAAAGTTTGGAGTATAGACAAACATGAGTGGCAAGATAAGAAGTGGATGAAGTCACGTCATAAAAATAATTCTCATAAAGCACCTATCTCCATATATGAAGTTCATTTAGGTTCATGGAGAAGAAATGTCGAAGAAGGAGGTCGTTATTTGACTTACCTTGAATCTGCAAATGAGTTGGCAGAATATTTAGTTGATATGAACTTTACTCACGTAGAACTTATGCCTATTACTGAGTTTCCGTTTAAAGGCTCTTGGGGTTATCAAGTAACAGGTTATTTTGCGCCTACGGCTCGTTTTGGAAAACCAGAAGAATTCATGGCCTTTGTAGATATTATGCATGAGTATGGAATAGGGGTTATTTTAGACTGGGTGCCTTCACATTTTGTAACTGATGGACATGGTTTAATGAACTATGACGGAAGCTGTCTGTATGAGCATAAAGATCCACAAAAAGGGTACCATCCACAGTGGAAAAGTGCAATATTTAATTATGACAGAAATGAAGTCCGTGCCTTCTTGATTAGTTCGGCAATGTTCTGGCTTGAGAAATATCATATTGATGGTATCAGAGTGGATGCAGTTGCTTCTATGCTATATTTAAATTATGCAAGAGAAGAGGGTGAATGGACACCTAATGAAGATGGCAGTAATGTAAATCGTGGTGCAGTTAAATTTCTTAAACAGTTAAATACAACTGCTTATGAAGCCTTTAGCGACATTATGATGATTGCAGAAGAATCTACAAATTATTCTATGGTAACCGGTCCTGTAAGTGAAGGAGGGCTTGGTTTTGGCTATAAATGGAATATGGGTTGGATGCATGATATACTAAAATATACGAAGTATGATCCACTTTATAGACAGCATCATCAGGAGCATTTGACATTCAGTTTTGTTTATATGTTTAATGAGAATTATGTACTTCCACTCAGTCATGATGAAGTTGTGCATATGAAAGGTTCTTTAGTAAATAAAATGCCTGGAGACAATTATAAAAAGTTTGCAAACCTAAGAGCTCTTTTTTCTCTTATGACTGCTCATCCTGGTAAAAAACTTCTTTTTATGGGTGGTGAATTTGCCCAGTTTGCAGAGTGGAATTATGAGCAAAGTCTTGATTGGCATTTACTTGATTATTCTGAGCATAGAGGAGTTCAAAACAGTGTAAGAACTTTAAATAAGTTATACAGAGATGAACCATCACTATATGTAAATGATGTAGAAAAAGCAGGCTTTGAGTGGATAGATGAAAATGATAAAGATGCAAATGTAATCTCATTTATTCGTAAGGGTGCAAAAAATCAAAAACCAATTGTGGTTGTGTGTAATTTTTCAGATAAAGAGCATATTGGTTATCCAATCGGATTACCGAGTAAAGGTAGCTACATAGAGATTTTTAACTCTAATGACAAGGAATTTGGTGGATACAGTGATAAAAATAGTGAGCCTATCAAATCAATAGCCAAAGAACAACATGGGAGAGCAAATATGTTAGAAATAACACTACCTCCACTGAGTGTTATCTATCTCAAAAAGAACTAAACAGCAGTTAGCTAGTTAGTTCTTATATCTCAATATATGGCATTATCCTATATCCAATACCATATATACTTTCTAAACTATTTTCAGGTAATTTCTTTCTGAGTTTTGAGACAAGTTTTCTGATATTTGCGTTATCTAAAAGTTCATTCATTACTATATAGTTTGCAACTATGTCTTCATTTGAATATATTTTTCCTACATTTTTACTTAAGTATTGCATAAATATTATTTCATACTTTGTGAGATATATAGGTTTATTATTATTGGTGAGGGAGCTATTTTGTCTGTCAAATATACATGAGTTGTTAAGTTTTATTTTGACTAAGTTGTCGTCTGAAGATAATATTGTTGGTTGTTGCAGTTTCTTAGCGCTTTTTAGTAAAACTGCTAAGAGTTCTTGAAAATCAATAGGTTTTTTAATAAACTGCTCTATTCCTAAATTTATAAGAGGTAAAAGATATTTGCTATCGTCGTATGCAGAGAGAATAATAATGATTTGCTGCGGAGAAATACTATAGATTTTTTCTGTAAGTTCTACTCCATTTAACTTTGGCAATTGCAAATCACTGATGACAATGTCATAATTTTTTAGATTTTCATTATAATAGTCTTTATACTTAGTTAAAGCAAGAACACCATCTTCTGCGCTCTCAACGTCTTTAAAGAAACTTTTTAATATTTCTGTCGTACTCTGTCTTAGTTCATCATGATCTTCAACAAACAGTATAGATAAATTTTTAGTGTATGTTAGTAAGTTTTTAGAGTTCATCATTATTAGATTCTTTAAAGTTAAATTATAGTCATTTATTATATCTAGTAAAGATAGTTTATTCAAGTAAAGTTGATATAATACCTTTAATTATAAATAAATGAGAATAAATAATGACAATAATAATAAATGGTGAAGAACAAGAATTTACTTCCGAGCTTACGCTAGCTCAAATACTGACTGATCTATCTTTAGAGGGCAAAGTTATGGCCGCAGCTGTAAATATGGAAATAGTTAAGCAAGACAATTGGGATTCATATAAGTTAAGGGATGGGGATAAGTTAGAACTACTAGATTTTGTTGGTGGGGGATGATTTTTCAATTGTTACAACAGCAATAGCATACTCTCCATCATGAGTAATAGAAATACTAGTATCAGTGATATTGAATTTCTGAGTGATAGATTCTGACAAACTTATTTGTGGAGCACCTTTTAAAGTTTTAGTGATGATTATGTCATGAAAACTACACTCTGACCCAATCCCAACACCAAGTGCTTTTGAACATGCTTCTTTAGTCGCCCAAAATCCCGCAGCAGTTTTATAGTTTTTAATAAGTAATATTTCATCAGCTGAAAGAAATTTTTGAAGTGCTTTATCTCCAAATCGCTCTATTAAGCGATTCATACGAGATGTTTTTATAAGATCAATGCCGATCATTTACTGAACAACAAACTCTGTAAAGTAAATTCCTCTAATCTGACCATCTGAAATCATAGCATTTAGAGTATCCATTACTTGCTCGGATATTTTTTGTTTGCCTTTTTTAGAAGATATCTCTTCAAGTGATTTAGATGTCAAGATTCTTATAACTCTGTCTCTAATTACAGGAGATTTACTGTCTAACTCCAAACTAAGCTCTGCACCTTCGAGTTCTAATGACATAGTCACTTTCAGGTAGCGACGACCTGAATCACTTTTTAGGTTTACCGTGAAAGTATCAAGAGGGTATAAAACGCCTATTTGACTAAGTTTTCTTGATTCACCCATATCTGAGCTAGAAGCACTTCTTCTTTCTTGAGAGACACTTCTCTCTTGAGCTTTAGGTGGGGCACTATATGTTACAGTTTCTTCTTTTCCACCCATTAAAAGTATGCTAACGACAGCACCTATAAGTATAATAAGAATTAAAACCACTATTATAATTATCATCAACATATTCGATTTTTTTTCTACTGGGGCTGTTTCTTCTTCAGAGTTCTCTTTATCAGGCATATTTATTCCTTCTTTATTGTTATATTAGTATATCGGAATTTATAAGAAAATATAAATTATTGTTCTTGTTTTATTCTAAGTCTTTGAGTGGTAAAAATTCATAAGTATCGGCATTATAATAGTCAATTTTACCTGTTTCCATATCGTAATACCATCCATGAATATGTAAACTTCCATCTTCAAATCTATTTTTTACATGAGGATAAGTTAAAATATTTTCTATCTGTTTTACCACGGATAGTTTTTCAGTTAATCTTAACAGGTCTTCTTTTGGTGCATCTACACCTAAACTAAGTATAGCGGAAGTTTTTGCACTTTTACCAAGTTCTAACCATTTTTTAGTATGAACTAGTGATGGATCTTCGATCTCCTCATATAAATGTTGACATGCTCCACAATGGGTGTGACCACAAATAATGATTTCTTTAACATTTAACACGCTAACAGCATACTCAATTCCGGATGCTGTGGAATGATAGTCTTCATCAGGCTTATAAGGCGGTACAAAATTACCAACATTTCTGATTACAAAAAGATCACCAGGATCTGATTGAACAATCAAATCCGGGATTACTCGAGAATCTGAACATCCAATAAAAAGAGCTTTTGGAGTCTGTCCACTTTTTACCAGTTCAAGTAATGATTCTTGATTGTTTTTAAAATAAGCTCTAAAGAGCTTATTACCTTTTGCATACTCTTCTAAATTCATAAATAAAGCCTCAGATTAATATAAGATTAGACATAATTGGTAATATTTAAAGTTTTTAGTATTTCTTCAAAAATTTTGCCAGCTTCACGGTCTCCATCGTCATGATATTCAATGACTAAAACATCTTTCGTATCTGTTATATTACAATTGTAAGTCTCTGGTTGCTTATCATATTTTGCAATTATTTTTTCCACTGTCGAACAAACAAATGAACTTTCTTCTTTTCCCTCATAAGCTATTGAGAGTTTAAAGTATCTTTCTTCACTACGAAATTGTGCGTCAATCATAGATTTCCTTTTAGACTTATTATAATTTCATGATTGTACAATTATTATGGTAAAAATTCTTTTAATGATGCCTAAATCAGTACCACTCTAAAAGTTTTGTGACTTCATCAACAATAAAAGTTTTAATAGTTGTTTTTTCCAATGGCTTTTTAGCTAAAAGTGCTTTGGAAATATTTTGCATTTTTGCTTCTTTTAATCTTACATCCATCGCATAAACTTCTCTAATATCACCAACTAATGAGACTTCTCCTATAAATACTGTTTCTTTTGAAATAGCTCTATCTCTAAAGCTACTGATGATGGCTGCTAAAATTGCTAAATCTGCCGCAGTTTCAGTTATTTTTATTCCACCAGTTATATTTATATAGACATCATACCCTGAGAGTGGAATTTCAAGTTTTCTTTCTAAGAGTGCTAATAGCATATTTAGTCTGTTGTTATCAAAACCAGTTGCTTGTCTTTTTGAATTTGCTGTATGTGATTCTGAAACTAAAGCTTGAACTTCGAGTATAATTGGGCGGGAACCTTCCATTACGACTGTTAAAGCAGAACCTGCCTGTTCAGAATTTCTGTTAAAAAATCGTGAAGCAACATCTGTCGCAGAGACTAAACCCTCCGTTCTCATCTCAAACACACCTATTTCGCTAGTTGGTCCAAAACGGTTTTTAAAGCCTCTTAAAATTCTAAGTTCTTGTGATGAATCGCCTTCAAAATACAGCACAGTGTCAACCATGTGCTCTAAAACCCTCGGACCTGCAATAGAGCCTTCTTTTGTAATATGACCAATAATAAAAATGGCTATATCTTTCTCTTTTGCTATCCGCATAAGTTCAAAAGTTATCTGCCTTACTTGCGTTACAGAACCGGGTGCGGAAGTGATACTTTCAGAATACATTGTTTGTATAGAATCTATAATTATAAATTCATATTCCCTATGTGCCAGTTCAATTAAAACCTGCTCGATTCTAATTTCACTTAAAAGATATAAAGTATCCATATTCGCTTCAAGTCTGTTTGCACGAAGTTTTATCTGTCCGGCTGATTCTTCACCAGTTACATAAAGAACATTTTTTCCAGTTGATGCAATATTTGAACCTACTTTTAAAAGTAAAGTTGACTTTCCAACTCCTGGACTACCCCCAATAAGTGTGAGTGAACCTGGAACTATACCACCACCAAGAACACCGTCAAGCTCTTTATCAAGTGAACTGTATCTGTAAACTTCATTCTCTTGTACATCGTTTATACTTACAGCTTTTGTCGAATTGTTAGAGCTTGATTTTGTTTTTTTGACAACTTCCTGCTGATGTTCATTTAACTCAACAAATGAATCCCATGCCCCACAGTTGGTACATTTACCCATCCATTTTGGAGTTGAAAGCCCACAATGTTGACATTCAAAGAGTACGCTTTTTTTAGCCATAAAGTTTGCCTTATTTAAAATTATTGTGAATTATATACTCTTTGGCATGTGGAAGATAGATTATATGTCATATTGTCATATAATTTGTGTAGAAAGTGAAATCTACCGTGAAGGTAGATTTGAATGGAACAGGTTCTATTTAATAGAAAGTATTTTTACGTTAAAGTTTATCTCTTTTCCTGCAAGTTGGTGATTAAAGTCTATAAGCACTTCATCATCATAAATCTCTTTTACTACAACTTGAATAGGTTTCCCCTCTGCATCTTTGCCTTGAAGCGGTAAACCTAGTGAAAGTTCGATTCCCTCTAGTTGTGATTTTGGAAGTTTTTGCATTGCCTCTTCATTGTACTCGCCGTACGCTTCCTTTGCAGGAACAACTAAGGAAGCTTCTTCCCCTTCGTTTAATGTCGCTATTCTAGATTCTAGACCAGGAATTATTTGTCCCTTACCGAATACAAACTCTAAAGGTTCTTTATCA
>JAGXIA010000057.1 GCA_024635885.1 Helicobacteraceae bacterium
GACTTAGAATGTTATAATGCCGTTAAAATTATACAATTACAGGACATCTACAATTATGCAATTCACTTTAGAAGCCACCTCTAAAAATGCTCGTGCCGGCACTATAAAAACAGCCCACTCTACTATAAAAACTCCGGTATTCATGCCAGTTGGAACTGTTGGTAGTGTGAAGAGTCTTGATGTAAACGACGTACTCAATATACTTGGTGCAGAGATTATTTTAGCAAATACTTACCACATGTATCTGCGTCCTGGAGATGCAACAGTTGCTAAAATGGGAAAACTTCACGGCTTCACAAAGTTTCCAAAAAGCTTTTTAACTGACAGTGGAGGCTTTCAGGCATTTAGTCTTAGCGACATCTCAAAAGCTTCTGAAAAAGGGATAGAGTTTCGTTCTCATATAGACGGTTCAAAACACTTTTTTACACCTACAAAAGTTATAGACATCCAACATAATCTAGGTTCAGACATTATGATGATTTTAGATGATTTGGTTGCACTTCCAGCTACCCAAGAGCGTATTGCTTTGAGTATTGAGAGAACAACGGCTTGGGCACAAGAGTCTATAGAGTACTTTCGTGCTAAACAAAAAGAGGGTGTTGGTGTAGAGCAAAATATTTTTGCCATTATTCAAGGCGGAACTGACAAAGCTTTTAGAACCAAAAGTGCTACTGAACTTTGTGCACTTGATTATGATGGTTTTGCTATTGGCGGTCTTAGTGTTGGAGAGACTAATAATGATATGTATGACACAGTTGAGCATACTATTCAGTACATGCCAAGTGATAAACCCCGTTATTTAATGGGTGTCGGAACTCCTGAAGACTTGATAGAAAATATTGAGAGAGGTATTGATATGTTTGACTGTGTTATGCCTACGCGTAACGCAAGAAACGGAACACTTTTCACCTCTTTTGGACGCATAAATATAAAAGGTGCTAAGTTTAAAGAAGATGCTGAGCCTATTGACCCGGAATGTCAATGTCTTACTTGTAAAACTTACAGCAGAGCCTATTTGAACCATTTGTTTCGTGCTCGTGAAATCACTTACTTCAGACTTGCAACGATTCATAATTTACACTATTATTTAAATCTTATGAGAGAAGTAAGAGCTGCTATAGTTGAAGATAGATTTGCAGAGTTTAAAACAGAATTTTATAAAAAAAGAAGTTAAGACTAAATTCCGTGTTACTCACGGAATGAAGAAATATTTTCCCCTTGAAAACTCATAAAAACTTCCCCATCTAACTCTTCACCATTGTAAAGTGACTGTCCGTTATTTACACTTATCTTGGCATGTGGATTAAACAGCAAGGCATCAACTTTTTGTCCCACTTCTATAAGACCGGCAACTTTACCAATACTTTTTGAAGGTGCTTCAACTGCAAGTTTTATAAGCTCGCTCATACTTAACAAGCCTGATTTGACAAGCTTTGTATAGTAAAGCGGCAATGCGTCACTGAGTGCTTCACACCCATATTCGGCGTCATAAAAAGCAACTTCTTTATTCAAGGGAGAGCTTGGATTATGCAGAGTTGTCAACATATCGATTTGATTATTTTTTAGTGCTTCTTGAAGCAGTGTAACATCACTTGCAGATGCCAAAGGCGGGTCAAGTTTTGCAGTAGTATTGAAGTTTTCACATGCTTCATCTGATTTTATAATATGATGGATTGAGACTTCACATTGCACGTCAACACCATCTTTTTTCGCCTGATTTATTAAATAAATCGAACGAGGTGAAGCTATTGATTTGAAAAGTATTCTAATGTTAAAGTGTCTTGCAATCTCTATCATACGAGAGACATGCAGAACTTCACTCAAATCAAGAATTCCTGCAAGCCCAAGTTTCGCACTTATGTCACCCTCAAGCATAACTCCACTGCTTATAAGAGAATTATCTTCGGCTTTACAAAAAAGTGTTACTCCATACATCTGAACATATTGGGCTATTTTTATTGCAACATCATTTTTTGCGATAGTGCTCATATAGGGCGCTATTGCTCCTCTTTTTAAAAGAATGGCTATATTGCTTAGTGTGCTGTCTTCTTTGAGGGTGTTTATCATCAAATCAACTTTTGCACCCTCAAGCTCAGAGAGACCATTTTGTGCAAATTCTAAAACTACTTCATTATCAATAGCCGGATTACTATCAGCATTTAAAACCACATGCCCTACTCCGCCTCTAAGAGCTTCATTTGCAATGGCTTTAATATTTCTAGAGTTAAGTACAGAGTCTTGGAGTCTAATATTTGTATCGACCAAAAGCGGCATAAAATAAGCACCATTGGCATCTATAGTATTTTCGTCATTTAAGTTCTCGCCTATCTCTGTTATAAGCCCCGCCTCTATTCGAATATCAGCTTTTTTTTCGCCTCTAACATCACAAATAATTGCATTAGTAACTACCATATTTCAGACCGCCTTTTTGGTGTAATGCCGTATTATAATTTATCATCGCTTAGAGTTGTGTTTTATGCTACTATTTTCTTTAATACTTTCATATTTGCGGCTGAACCTTCTTTCTTATAAAAGTGAAAGAGTTCACTTCCATTTAGACTATTTTTCACTATTTCAAAGCCATATTTCAGAGCAGCTTTTTGGTATAATGTCGCTTATTAAGTAATAGAGCAATTAAGCGTTTAGATTGATAAAGTTTAAGAGGGCATTTTGGGTGGGAAGTATGATGATAGTTTTAGAATTTTTGGAGATGGCAGTTCATGAAAATTTTAGTTAGTGCCTTAGAGCATTCGGCAAATATACACCTTAAGTCTTTGAAAAAAGAGCTTAGCAGTGATGTAGAGTTTGTCGGTATTTTTGACAGTGAACTGGGTAATTCTATTGTAGATTTGCGTTCACTCGCCATAATGGGTTTTGTTGATGCCATAAAAAAACTGCGTTACTTTTTCAAGCTAAACAATCAAATGGCTGAACTTGCAAAAAATGTTGATAAAGTCTTACTTATTGACTCATCAGGTTTTAATCTCCCTTTGGCAAAAAAAATCAAAAAGAAATATCCAAACAAAGAAATCATCTACTACATTTTGCCTCAGGCATGGGCATGGAAGAAAAAGCGTATTCCTGTTTTAGAACGCACCATCGACCATCTTGCTTCCATACTTCCTTTTGAGAAAGATTACTACTCAAAAAATGCGCCCATAACTTATGTCGGTCATCCTTTACTCGATATTATTCCTAAGTTTAAAGAAGAACTAAACCCAGAAATCAAGCGTGTTGCTTTTATGCCGGGAAGTCGTAAAGGCGAGATAAAAAAATTGATGCCAATCTTTACAGAAGTAGCAAGAAAACTTGATGTTGAGGCGACGATTATTATCCCAAAACACTTCACTAAAGAAGATATAAATGAACTTTACGGTAACCTATCAGGTTTTAAAATTGCTCATAATACCTACGAAACTCTTTACGGGGCAGATTTTGCATTTATTTGCAGTGGCACTGCAACTCTTGAGGCAGCCTTGATTGGTGTTCCTTTTGTTTTGAGTTATATTGCTAAGCCTTTGGATTATTTCATTGCGAGTAAACTGGTAAAACTAAGTCATATAGGACTTAGCAATATCATGTTTACTCAGTTCAATGAGAGAGATTTACATCCTGAATTTATTCAAGAGGATGTAACAGCAGAGAACCTCATAAAAGCGTATGAGCGTTATGATAGAAGTACCTTTTTGAATGATTCAAAATCATTGAGAGCATATTTGAAGCACGGCAGTTCAAAAACTGTAGCAAAAATACTAGAAAATAATACCAAATAGGAAAAAGAATGAAAATAAATTTTATAGACTTACAGGCACAATACAGAGCATACAAAGAAGAGATAGACAGTGAAGTATTAGAGGTGTTTAGTTCAGCGCAATTTATCGGCGGAGAAAAATTAAATAAACTTGAAAATTCTTTAGCAGAATATACCGGTGCCAAACATGCTATAGGCTGCAGTAGTGGAACTGATGCTCTTTTACTTGCACTTATGGCTTTAGATATTCAAGCAGGTGATGAAGTTATTACGACTCCTTTTACTTTTATAGCTACTGCTGAAGTTATAGCTTTTTTAGGTGCAAAATCTGTTTTTGTTGATATTGACAGCCAAACATACAACATAGATCCTGCAAAGATAGAAGATGCTATAACTGAGAGAACAAAAGTTATTATGCCAGTTTCACTTTATGGACAATGTGCAGATATGGATGCCATAAACGCAATTGCTAAAAAATATAAACTTACTGTAATTGAAGATGCTTGCCAAAGTTTTGGTGCAGATTATAAGGGGAAAAAATCTTGTAATCTTTCTACTATTGGCTGTACTAGTTTTTTCCCATCAAAGCCACTTGGTGCTTACGGTGATGGCGGAGCAATTTTCACAAGCGATGATGAGTTGGCGGAAAAAATGAGAATGTTGCTCAACCATGGTCAAAATGAAAGATACAAGCATAAATACATAGGGATAAACGGCCGTTTAGATGCTGTTCAGGCAGCAATTTTAAATGTTAAATTAAAGCACTTTGATGATGAAGTAGTGGCCAGAGAAGAGATAGGAAGCAGATATTCTGACTTACTAGAAGATGCCGACGTCATAACACCTAAAATAGCTGAGGGTAACACAAGCGTATATGCCCAGTATTCTATTAGAGTAAAAGACAGAGAAGCTATGGTTACAAAATTAAGTGATGAAGGCGTTCCTACCGCTGTTCACTATCCTGTTCCTCTGCATTTGCAAGAAGCTTTTAAAGGCTTAGGCTACAAAGTGGGAGATTTTCCAATCAGTGAAGAGGTTAGCGAACAAATCATGTCACTTCCAATGAGTCCTTATTTAACTGAGAAAGAACAAGACTTTATAATTCAAGCAATAAAAGGAGAATAATGCAAAATATAGCAATTATTGGTTTAGGAGCAATGGGTAAAAACCATTATAATACTCTAAAAAATATCAAAAATGTAAACATAGTTGCTCTTTGTGATGTTGTAAAAAACGGTGATTTCCAAGAGCCTTTTTTCACGTCTTTGGATCTTATGCTTGATGAAGTAAAACTCGATGCCGTAATTATTGTTACCCCTACTTTTTTGCATAAAGCAACTGCAGTAGAGTGTGCTAAACGAAATATTCACATGTTTATAGAAAAACCGGCTGCTTCAAATGTAGAAGATGCAAAAGAGATGTTAGCTGTCATAGAAGCTCACAATCTTAAAAGCTGTGTTGGGCATATAGAACGTTTCAATCCTGTTGTAAAAGCTCTCATAAATGA
>JAGXIA010000058.1 GCA_024635885.1 Helicobacteraceae bacterium
AATTAACTTTATATCGAAGTAATCAAGAATCATAGCAGACACAGCCCCACCAATAATAGCCGCTGAAACTACAAATGAGCGTAACATTAGGTAATCTTTTATCTCTATCTCATCTTTCATAAAGTCTATTGTGTGAATTCTCGATATTTCAAAAGTGATTGCCTGAAGTGTAAATATACTTAATATCACATATGTGAAAACAACCATATTAACATTAGACAAGAAATAACTTAATATCTGGATGATATCTAAAATGATAACAAAGAGATATATCTTATAGATTTTTATTTTTTTAAATAATGGTTGAATTAAACCATCTGTTGCACCAAGAAGCATATAAAAACTTATGGCAAAAACTGGCAGATGAATACCTTCTAGTTTAGTTATATAGGGCATCAAAACCCAGTCGATATATGCTGTTAAAAATAATACAAGCACTTGAAGTTTAAGAAGTTTAGAATTTCCGAATGATTTATAAAGATGAGTATAGTTTTTTGTTGACATATTTTAATTCCATAAGAAAAGCATCGCAACCATCGAGATAAAATCTTTTGAGTCTCTTTAGAGTATGAAAACCCAGTTTAGTATATAAAGATATTGCTGCTTTATTATCAATGCGTACTTCCAATAGCAGTTTGCTAAACCTTAATGCTTTGATCTCTTGGATTACTGTTGTCAAAAGTTTTTGAGCTATGTCTTTTCCTCTATGTAATTTGGATACACCAATAGAATATAGCTTGGCATTAGAGCGTTTTATTAGCACTAATACATAAGCTACTACCACCTCATTTATCTCTGCAACATAGAGTAAATTATTTTTAATATGGTAAACAAACGAGCCTCTTGAAAGCGGAAAATTTTCTGTACAAAATAACTCCTGCTCTAGTTTATAAAGAGCAGTTGCATCACTAGGCAGGGATTTTCTTATTATCATTTTTGGTAAATAGTATACTTAGGGACAAGCTTGAATGGACGATAAGACATCTTAACCTTACGAAGGTTTTCAAATCCCATGTCATCACCAACATTTATGTATTCTACGCCGTAATATTCTTTGAGCATTTTAGAAAATTCACGAAAGATAAACTGAGCACATCCCAGAACCTCAAAATCTGTTTTTTCAATGATTACAGTAGCTGTATGCTCACTTATTTGTTCGCCAACCGTGAAACCTTTGAGTTCTTCGTTTATATAAATAACTAAACCGATGAGGTTTAACTCTTCATAATATTTTAGCATCTGTTTTACAGCATGTCTCTCTTGATGAATACCTTCAAGGAAAACTTCAGCTTCTTCTTTAGGCATATACTTTACTCTGTCCGATACCCATTTATTAAACAGGTTCATAATTTGCTCTTTATGTTTAACACTATCAAGTTTTTCTATCACATGATCAGGATAAGATTTAATAAATTTATTTATCTCTGTACGCTTAGTATGGTAAGAGTTTCCTCTCAAATCGATTAGTGCGTTAACTTCGTAAATATAATCAACAAGCTTTTTTTCCACTATATATGATTCCAGCATCTCAAACATGCTTTGTGCTTCATCAGCTTCTAGAAGAAATTCCTCTATCATTGCACTCTGTACATAATCAATACGAGCATAAAAATGTGAACTGTTATTAGCGTTCATAATCTCAAAACATTTAACTATTGCGTCTGTGATATGCTTTTTCTTTCCCAAAGGAGGTAAGAGCATTGTTAGCTCACCACCAGTCATAATAAAAAGGCAAAAACATTTATTAATGATTGCATAGAACCCGCTACTGTTCGCAAGCCAAATAAAATTGGCTGCAAAAGTGTAGTCACTGATATCTACTTCTACTTTTGCAAGATGTTTTTCAATAATAGGCTTTGTAGCTATTGTGAAAGGCTTAAGTGATTGTTTGTTTACTGTTAAATTAGCCATGTAAATCCTTGGGATTTTAAATTATAAATGAAACTATACACATTTTTTTTCTATTTGCAGTTTTATTTTTTAACAAGGCTGAGAGTGCTCTATTTTAGGGTTTTTTCAGTTGATGAAGAGAGTTTGAAAATAGATAAAATTTTTTATTTTTTGTAAATTTTAATCTAATGAAATTCATCTTCGATATCTGCTCAGAATTTTTGAAAAAAAGTATATAATAACACTATGAAAATATGGATTTCCGATACACAAACCCCAAGCCATCGTTTGGTACGACTCAATTGCGAGCAACACAGTGATTACAGCTTTCTTGGTGATTTAGATGATACCGAATTAAGCACATTTTTCTTAGAACTGCAAAATGATATAAATGTTGATAAAAACATTAAACTGATTAAATACTATGGTTATCTGCATCTTTTTATCATTGCAAAAAAGTAATTCTATGCTACCACTTGCTCAGTTTGCTACAGTATAGCATTTAAAAGAATTATTATTAATTAAATATAACTGTAGTTAAAACATTGAAACAGATAAATGAAGTTACAAAACTAACTGAGCATGAGGATATTCTATATTTAATCCAATTTTGTGATAGAATTATATTAATAGAATATATATAGGAATAATTATGGACAATCAAACAACTTTAGAAAAACTCAGTGATAAAGTTTCAGAAATAGTGCGACAATACCACTCATTAAAAAGTGAAAATGAGGCTCTTCGCATGGAAGTGGTTACTCTAAAAGCAGAAAAAGAAGTAAAAGATCAGGCGATAGAAGGCTTGACTGAGGAAAATATTCTAAAAGATATAGAAATAGAAGAAATTGTAAGTAAAATTGAAAGTATTTTAGGCTAAAAATTATGAGTAAAAAAATAGGTTTGCATATAGGTGGTCGCCGTTTTGATGTGGATGTTGAAGGGGATTTTGCTATTTTTTTAGAAAAACAAATGGCAATCGACTTTAATGTTGAAGGGAACAATGACCTAAAGATTTTACTGCAATCATATGTAAGAAAAAACCACGAATTATTCATACAAGAAGAAAAAATGCAGAAATTATTGAAAGAATTAGAAGAATAAGTCTTACTTTATAATCTTATAAGTTAAAGGTGCTATAATTTCATCCTCTAATTAGAGAATGGTGTGCGCTCGTAGCTCAGCTGGATAGAGCACTGGTTTGCGGTACCAGCGGTCACACGTTCGAATCGTGTCGGGCGCACCATAAAACTTCAAGAAGATATAATCCACACAAAAATTCTTACAAAATTTTTCTTAGTATCCATAAATTGTTAATTTGTAATACCCATATTGATTTATTTAAAGTAATTTATTTCATAAAGTTTAAGAAATTAAGTACAATAGCATCCACGATCGTGATGCAGTTGTACTTTTGAAGCAATATCGACTTCACACTCTCCTTATCGCTTAACTGGATAAAGCAGTCCCCTCCTAAGGGATAGCTCGAGGTTCGAGTCCTCGTGGGGAGACCACAAATACTACATTATTCCATTATAATTTTAAATTGATTAATTAAATTAAGTAAAATATATAACTCTAAAGTGTAAAATGACCTTTTCAACACTAGGATAATTAATGAATATTGCTCAGAATATTACGGAACTCATTGGAAATACGCCGCTTGTAAAATTAAATACACCATCAAAATTAACAGGTGCTACCATACTTGGAAAATGTGAATTTATGAATCCAACAAGCTCAGTTAAAGACAGAATCGGTTTTAATATGATTAGAAGAGCTATGGAAGCTGGTGAAATAACAAGTGAAACAACTATTATTGAACCAACTAGCGGAAATACGGGTATTGCTCTTGCTGCTAATTGTGCAGCTCAAAAGTTAAAACTTATTTTAACAATGCCTGAATCTATGAGTATTGAAAGAAGAAACTTACTCAAAGCTTTAGGTGCAGAGCTTATTTTAACTCCAGCAGCCAAAGGTATGAACGGTGCTATAAGTGAAGCTGTAGAATTACAAAAGAAGACTCCAAACAGTGTGATTTTACAACAGTTTGAGAACAAAGCAAATCCTGAAATTCATATGCTCACAACAGCAAAAGAGATACTGAGAGATACCGATAAAAATCTTGACGCTTTTGTTGCTGCGGTTGGGACTGGTGGAACTTTAACCGGTGCCGGTAGAGTTTTAAAAGAAGAAATTTCTCATATAGCTATTTTTGCGGTTGAACCCGAAGACTCTGCAATTCTCTCCGGAGGAACTGGTGGACCTCATAAAATTCAAGGTATCGGTGCTGGATTTATACCAGATATTTTAGATACTAAAATTTATGGCGAGGTTATAAAAGTTAGCAATGAAGACGCCATTAAAACAGCAAAGATGTTAGCTAAAGAAGAAGGTTTACTGGTAGGAATCTCAGCTGGAGCAAATGTATGGGCGACTATGCAAGTGGCATCACGTAAAGAATTTCAAGGTAAGACATTATTAACAATTCTATGTGATACTGGTGAGCGTTATTTAAGTACGGCATTGTTTAGTGACGAATCATAGTTATATTGAAACCATAAAATCTGTTGATGGCAAACTTTTCCACATGCCATACCATCAGCAGAGATATAGTGATGTATTAAAGTCTCTTGGCATCGATAATATACAAAATCTTATAGATTACATTGACCCTCCTTCAGAGGGCTTATATAGATGTCGTTTAGTGTATACCGCATCTGATATTGCGGTCACATATCATGAGTACATAAAAAGAGATATTAGTTCTTTAAAACTGATTTTTAATAATGATATTGAATACTCCAAAAAATCTATTAATAGAGATAATATAGACGCATTGTTTTCCCAAAGAGATGATGCTGACGATATACTCATAATCAAAAATTTATTAGTATGTGACACGAGTATTGCGAATATTGCCTTGTATCGATCCGGCATGTGGATTACTCCTAAAACACCTCTTTTAAAAGGTACAACAAGAGCAAGACTTATAGAAGAGGGAAAGCTCATCGAAGCAGATATTAAAGCGAGTGAACTTAGAACTTTTTCACAAATTGCACTTCTTAATGCGATGATAGATTTTGATGTCTTAGATAAATGTGAGTTTTTGCTATAATTACATTAAATAAAAGGAAGCCAGTTTGTTAGAAAATGTAATAGAAGATAATAATTTTGCCATTTTAATGCAAAATCATATGCAAGAGTTGTTAATCCACTTTTTTAATCAAGAACAAAATTTCGGTATTTTATGTAAAATAGAAGATGTTTCATTTGAACCGCGACTTCCTGAAAGTATTAATTCAGAATTTCGTCCTTTAACACTCTTCTTTTTAGCAGGATATACGTTTGAGACCGCAGAGATAATCGATAATAAATTGATTTTTGAAGCTGGTTTTGGAGCTGAAAATTTTGGTAGTCTAGTGAGTGTTCCCCTACTGAGTATTATGCAAATAATTATTGATGAAACACCAGTATTTATTAATTTAGCAAGTATAAGAAAAGAGAAAAAAGTTGCAGAGAAAACAGATAATAATGGGGTTGATAATTCTATGGCCTCTTTTTTATCAAATCCTGAAAATTCAAAATTTGTAAAAAAGTAGCCGGTAAAAAAGTAGGCTCGCCTAGATTTTGTTGAGAGATAGTAGAAAGTTGACTACGTTGTCAACGAAAGCGTCATGCTTTCTTTCTCTTAAATAAGCTATATAAAATTTTCTTTCAATTTTATAGTTTTTCAATCTAGCTTCAAAAAGTTTTCCCTCTTCTATTTCACTTTGTATTACATGACGGGACATAACTGAGACCATAGGTCTTTCTGCATTTTTGTCAGCATGTAAAATTGACTCTTTTATAGAAGTCGGGCTTGCAAGAACGCCTATAACATTAAAGCTTCCACACTGTACTCCTATCTCATCAAAAACTTCTGAAGTGAGTTTTCTTGTATGTGAATTTTCCTCACGACAAATCCAGTCAAATTCTAGTAAGTCGTCAGCTTTTAACTGTTTTGGAATTTGTTGGTTAGAAAATACAACCAGCTCATCCGTAACCCATTCTCTATAGATAATTCCATCTCTAAAAACAGGTGATTCAATGAGTGCAACATCTATCTTCTTATCTTGAAGTTGGTCAATTATTTCAGTAGATGTAGCAACTTGCATGTAAACTTCATTGCCAATACTTTGTTTGATTTGACTAAGATAATTAGGGAGTATATAATTACCAATAGCATAAGAAGAACCCATAACAAAAGTAAACTCTTTTTTGATGATCTTTAGAAGATCTTTTTCACTACTTGCGATAGCTTTTTCAAGTCTCATTGCAATTCTATATAAGTCTTCACCTTCTTTAGTTAGTAAAATACCATTCTTTTTTCTGTCAACTATCTTTGTATCTAAATAGTCTTCTATGAACTTTATTTGTTGAGTAACAGCAGGTTGAGATATCCCTAATTTAGCTGACGCCTTAGAAAAACTTCTCTCTTTTATAACCATCAAAAACGTTTGTAATTTTGCAAAATCTTTTAACATAATAATTCCTATAAGTATTAATAATACTAAAATTATAACCCAAAATTATAATTATTGCAATAGGTTTATAATAATTTATAAGTTTTTAGTTATAATATAATAAATATCAAACATCTTAATATATGAATAGTGGTTATAATGGAAAAAATATTTGAAAAATTAAATAAAGCACAGAGTGAGGCTGTAAAAACTACAGAGGGCCCAGTCTTAATTTTAGCAGGTGCGGGTAGTGGTAAGACAACTACAATAGTCTCTCGTTTGGCATATTTGATAGAGGGCTTGGGTATTCCAGCTTCAAATACACTGACTTTGACATTTACCAATAAAGCTGCGAAAGAAATGCGTGATCGTGCTCTTGGCATGATTAGCCAGAATGCTTATCCACCCTTATTATGTACCTTTCATAAATTTGGCTTACTTTTTTTAAAATTCAATATTCATCTTTTAAATAGACAAAACAACTTTGTAGTAATTGATACAGATGATAAAAAAAGAATTATTAAAAAAATAAATTCTGAGATACCAACACCTTTAATAGCTAGTGAAATTTCAAGATACAAAAATTCTTTAATTACTCCAGATGAAGCTTATAAACAGGCAGAAATATACAACTACCAACAAATTGCAAAAGTATATGAGGAATATGAAGCGTATTTATTAGAAAATAATCTTGTAGATTTTGATGATTTGATTTCTATTACCTACAAACTCTTAGAACAAAACCCAGAGTTAGCACTAAAAACTTCTCAAAAATATCAATACATTATGATAGATGAGTATCAAGATACAAATGAGTTGCAATTGAAACTTTTACAGAAACTATGTACCTCTCATACAAACTTGTGTGTAGTTGGAGATGATGATCAGAGTATCTATGGATGGCGTGGTGCTCACGTCAGAAACATTATTGAGTTCGATCAAGATTTTCAAGGTGCTAGTGTCTTTAAACTCGAAGAGAACTACCGTTCCAAAGAACCAATTCTTAAAGTTGCCAATGCTTTAATTGAACATAATCGCTCACGTCTCGGTAAAAAACTTATTTCTACTCGTGGAACCGGTGAAGAGGTAAGTATTCTAAACTCCAATGACGAAAATGAAGAAGCAAGAAAAATAGCGCAAAAGATATCTAAGCTTTTAGACGCTGGTATTAGTGGCAAAGACATCGTAGTTTTATACCGTGTCAATGTTCTAAGCCGGTCTATAGAAGAGGGCTTAAACAGGTCTGGGATAGCTTACAAACTTGTCGGAGGACTTCGTTTTTACGACAGAGCGGAAATTAAAGACCTCATCAGTTACATAAGAGTTATAACAAATTTTCATGATGATTTCTCCTTTAAACGCATAGCGAATAAACCAAAAAGAGGTTTAGGAAAAGCAAGTATAGACAAAATAGAATTAGCAGCACATGCAAATGAAACATCAATTTTTGAGTATATTAAAAATGTCTCTATCTCCGATTTAGAAGCACTGGTTAAAAAGAAGAATGCTAAAACTCTAAAAGAGTTTATATCTTCAGTTGAAGAAGTAGCAGAGGTTGCAATAAATGCCACGTATAACTTTATAGATGTCCTAGAAGACACTTTTCATTTAAAAGATATTTATAAGGGTATGCAAGATGAGTCAGACAGAATTTTAAATATGGACGAATTTTATGGTCTCTTCCGTGATTTTGTTAAAAATTCTCCAGAGTCAAGTTTGGATGAATTTTTGAATGAACTCACTCTTCAAAGTGAGCAAGATCAAGTAGAAGGCGAGAGTATTTATATGATGAGTATTCATGCTTCAAAAGGTTTAGAATTTGATCATGTATTCATCATCGGTATTGAAGAGGGGTTCTTACCGCTTGTGGGTGATGGAAGTGATTTAGAAGAAGAACGCCGCTTGGGGTATGTCTCTTTTACCAGAGCAAAAGAGACTTTAACACTTTCCCATGCCCGAAGCAGATTTTACAAAGGAAGAAGAAGTGACTTGCAAAAAAGCAGGTTTTTCAATGAAGCCGGTCTTTGTGAAGGTTCACTTATAGTTGAGAAAAATACTGCCTTTAAAAAAGGTGATTTAGTCCGTCATAAAATATTTGGAACAGGCAGGGTTAATGGTGTTAGTAAATCTGGCAGAGAGTTTAAACTAAACATCAATTTCGCCGGAACAAAAAGAGATATATTAGCTTCTTTCGTAGAGAGATTATGAATAAACTTTTTGTAGCATACAAACCAGCGGGGATAGGTTCGAATTTATTTTTATCTAAGTTAAAAAGAAAGTATAATAATAAAAAAGCCGGTTTTTCCGGAACGCTTGATCCTTTTGCAAAAGGTGCACTTCTTATAGGTTTTGGAAGTCATACAAAACTTTTTCGTTTTTTAAATAAAACTCCTAAAGTGTATAGAGCGACTCTTTGGCTGGGTGCCAAAAGTGACAGTTTAGACACAGAGATGATTGAGAATGTCGAAATACTGAAAGAACTTCCACATGCCGAAGTTGAAAATATAGTCAAATCATTAGAAGGGAACCTTGAATATGAGCCGCCTATCTTTAGTGCAAAAAAAATAAATGGCCAACGAGCATACGATTTAGCTCGAGCAGGTAAAGAAGTACTCCTCAACAAAATAAATTCTACTATTTTCAAGAGTGAACTTATCCATTACTCACATCCATTTGTAACATTTGAAGCTACGGTCTCTGAGGGCACATACATACGTTCTTTGGGCCGCATAATATCAAATCGACTTGGGGTACAAAATGGAAGCCTCAGTGCATTAGAGAGATTAAGCGAGGGACAGTTTAGATATAATAATGAGGACGTACTAGATATTAAAAAATCTTTAAATATTCCACAAAATTATTACCTGGGCGATAAAGAAAATCTTAAATATGGAAGAGTTCTTGCTTTAGAAGATTTAGAGATAAAAAAAGATGGTTACTATTGGTTAGACAATGGTGATAACATTTCCATATTAAATATACAACTAAACGAAGTAAAATATGAACTAGGTAGGATATATACATGCTAGTACTAGCTAGAAAGTTAGATGAGTCTATTGTTATAGGAGATAATATAATCGTTAAGGTTATATCTGTTGATAAAGGCATTGTTAAGCTCGGTATTGATGCCCCAAAAGATGTTTCTATAGTAAGAAGTGAGCTCCTTGAAGATGTAAAAGATTTAAATATAGCTGCATCAAAAGAGGTTGGGCTTGAGAGCTTAAGCTTACTAAGCAAGATTCTAAAAAAATAAGAGATATTATGAAGGTCTACAAGGCTTATGCTAAAGTAAATATTTTTTTAAAAATAAGCGGTAAAAGAGATAGCTACCATGAAATAGTTTCAAGATTTGTACGAGTCAACTCTCTTTATGATGAACTTTCCTTTGTTCCAAAAGAGGAGAGTGGCGATAGAGCGAGAGACTTTAAAATTTATGGAGATTTCGCCTGTGAAACAAATAAAAATACAATATACAAAGCATATTTCGCTTTAAAACAGGCAACTTCGTCTGAATCTTTAGAGAAGTTAATGAGAACGCATGCCGTTAAAGTTAAAAAATCAATACCGGCATTTGCAGGATTAGGTGGAGGGAGCAGTGATGCTGCTACTTACTTAAAAATGTGTAATGAAGTTTTGCATCTTGGACTTAGTCTCAATGAACTTGCACGTATTGGTTTAGAAGTTGGTGCGGATGTTCCGTTTTTTATTTATGGATATGCTAGTGCAAATGTAAGTGGAATAGGTGAGGTTGTTGAAGCCTTTGATGAAGAGGCTTTAGATTTTGAAGTTTTTACACCAGATGTTCAAATCAGCACACCAAAAGTTTATCAAATATATAGAGATGATTTTTATGCGCCAATTGACGGTTTTAAAAGTAATGAACTCAAAAAGACACCATCAAAAGATATTTTAAATAATATGAGTGCAGATGAAGCAAATGATTTGTTTAAACCAGCTTTGCAAGAGTATAGAAATTTGAAAGATTATTATAAGCAAGGATGGCATTTTAGCGGCAGTGGCAGTAGTTTTTTTAAATTAAAGGAAGTAAGTAATGGGTGAAACGATAGCAAAAAATAGAAAAGCTTATTTTGATTATTTTTTAGAAGAGAAATTTGAAGCAGGTTTAGTCCTCTCTGGAAGTGAAGTCAAAGGAATTAGAGCAAAAAGAGTAAATTTAAAAGATAGTTTTATCCGTTTTGTACAAGGAGAAGCGTTCTTATTTAATGCTCATATTGGAAGGTTAGAGACTACCCATCATTTTTATTCTCATGAAGAGAGAGGGAGTAGAAAACTTTTGTTACATAAAAAACAGTTACTTAGAATGTTAAAAGCAGTTACTAGAGACGGCTATACAATCGTACCTCTGCAACTCTACTTTAACGATAGGAATATTGTAAAAATTCAGATTGCAATTGCTAAAGGTAAACAACTTCACGACAAAAGACAAGATTTAAAAGAGAAAGATCAAAAACGTGATATTGATAGAGCAATGAAGGATATTTAATGAGATTAGTTCTATTTTCAATACTTTTTCTCTCAGTACTTGTTGCTTCTAATATCAATATTTCAGAATCAACTATTAAAAATGGTAAAACAGTCCTCATAGAATTTGATAAAAACAACAATATAAAATACAATGAAGTAACTGTAGATAAACAAAATTATAAAATTTTTAACAATCCTGTTAATCAAAAAAAAATGTATGCTTTGATTCCAATAAGTTATTACGAAAAACCAAGAGATGTTGAAGCAAAGCTTACTTATAAAGAGAAAAACAAGAATGTCAGTAAAGCTTTATTTTTTCGTATAGAAGATGGAAAATATGAAAAAGAGACTATAAAAGTAAGTAATTCAAAAGTAAATTTAAATAAAAAAGATAAAAAACGAGCTGCTAAAGAGTATAAAGAAGCTATGGATATTTATAATACTGTAACAACTAAAAGTTATATATCATCTGATTTTACAGTCCCAATGGATAGCATAGTTACCAGTTCCTTTGGTAAAGCAAGAGTCTATAATGACACACTCAAAGGTTATCATAGCGGAACAGATTTTCGAGCAGACGTGGGAACTCCAATAAAAGCTTGCAATGATGGGGTTGTCGTTTTGGCTAAAGATAGATTCTATTCCGGTGGCTCAATTATTATTGACCATGGACAGGGCATATATACATGCTATTTTCACATGAGTAAGTTTAATGTTAAAAAAAATCAGAAGATAAAAAAATCGCAAATAATCGGTTTATCAGGTAAGAGTGGAAGAGTTACAGGTCCCCATTTGCATTTTTCGGCTAGAGTTAACGGCGTGCAAGTTGACCCAATACAGCTTATGTCACTTATAAATGACAAACTACTAATAAAATAAAATTAAGGAATAAGAATATGACCGTTTTTCAACTACTAATGCTAGGAGCTTCCGCTTTTTTTGCGTTTAAAATTTATGAACATATACAAACACTAAAAGAACCTGAAAATGAAGAATATATGTCTTCAGACAATGAAGAGAAAAAACTCAATACTTTTTCTCCTTTTTCTCCTGAAGCATTAATAGAAAAAGCAGATGCTGCTTACGAGGAAAAAGATTTTATAAAAGCTTTGGCGCTATTAAATGAAGCAAATGCAAAAGAAGCGAATAATGCAGATATTCTTTTTAAAATAGCATACATACTTCAAGCCAATGGTGATAATGAAGAGGCGATTAAGTATTATAAGCAGGCATTAGCATTAGATAAAGATAATGAATTTATACACAATTCTCTTGCTAGTATCTATAGGGCAAATGGCGAATTTACATCAGCCAAAATGCATCTGCATGATTCACTTGAAATAGATAATGAAAATCCTATAACTTACTATAATTATGGAAATCTTTTGGTTGATATGAAGCATAATGAAGAAGCAATTGCAATGTATGAAAAAGCTATAGAGATAAATCCTGACTTTGAAGAAGCTAAAGAAGAATTAGCAAAATTAAAATAGGACTATATTGTGAAAATTTTAGACATATACAATTTCTTAAATAATCTGTCCCCTTTTGAACTTCAAGAGTCATGGGATAATTCAGGTCTCTTAGTCGGAGATTTTTCAATAGATGTTACTAAGGTATTCCTTAGTATTGACGTGGATGAAAACTTAATAGATTCACTGGAAAATAATTCACTTTTAATTACGCATCATCCAATTATATTTGGTGGATTAAAGCAGTTGGAATTTAGTAAATATCCTGCAAATTTAATCCAAAAAATGATTCAAAAAAATATTTCAAATATTGCAATGCATACCAATTTTGATCAAACTCACCTAAATGAGTATGTTGCTACAGAGGTCTTAGGATACAAAATTGCAAAAAAAGATGGATTTGTTGCTTATTTGGATATAAATGAAAATTTTGATACATTTGCTAAGAAAGTATCAGCAGCTTTTGGACTTCCACATGCCAGATGTGTCAAGTGCA
>JAGXIA010000059.1 GCA_024635885.1 Helicobacteraceae bacterium
CTTTTTATTAGTATATATGTATAAATTTGATAAAATAACGATTATTATTTACAAGGAAGTTCATGAAAGTCGCAGTTGAGTGTAAATCACCACTATTACAAAAATCTTTAGAGATGTTTTTAACTACACATTTAAGCTCTAAAAAGCAATGTGATATAGTTGTTAGAGATGTTAAATGTTTGAATGATGAGAGATGTTTTTACGTTTCAAGCGATAAAGATTCTGATCTAGTAAAACCATTTTCAAAATCTCAGCTTTTACATGCACTAGAGAGCAGATATAAAAGTATAAATAAGGAAATTACACATGAAGATAATGAAAACCAAATAGAAGAACCTCTTAGTTTTGATATCTTAGAAAAACGAATAGAATTTTTAACAACAGAGTACCAGCAAAATATTTTAAAAGCAGTGAAAGCATTTTATGAAAAATAAACAAATTACTAAAAAAATTGTGATGGGAAAATTTAAAGGTAAAACTTTGAAATTACCATCATCAGAAACAACAAGAAGTTCAAAAAGTATAGTCTTAGAATCTTTTTTTAACACTATACAGTTTGAAATAATAGACTCTTGCTTTGTTGAGGTTTTCTCAGGAAGTGGTTCAATAGGCTTAGAAGCTTTAAGCCGGGGAGCAAAAAGAATAATTTTCATGGAACGTGACCGTGATGCTCTCAAAGTTTTAAAAGAAAATATTTCTGTAACAGATCCTCATTCGTGTGAAGTTTTTAGCGGTAACAGTTTTGATAATATTAAAGCTGTGGTCTCAAGTTTAAAGAACAACGAGACACAGGCATACTTCTATATAGATCCTCCATTCAGTATAAGAGAAGGGATGGAAGACATTTATGAAAAGATGATAAGCATGATAGCTTCTCTTCCAACAGAAGTAGTTAAACTTATAGTAATTGAACATATGACGGGTCTTGAACTTCCCGAGATTATAGGTACTTATAAAAAGAAAAAATCTAAAAAATTTGGTAATACAAGTTTAACTTACTTTGAAGTTGTTGATTAGGCTCTTTACAAGATAAAGTGGAATACTAATTGCTACTTTTCATAACTTAAGGATTAGTTATGAAAAGAATTATTTTATTTTTACTTGTTTGTACGACTATTTATGCAACAAAAGTCAATGATGTCGCTAATATAGTTGGTGTACGTGAGAATCAGATCATAGGTTATTCTTTAGTTGTCGGTCTCAATAAAACCGGTGATGGAACTACTTCAAAATTCACTCTTCAATCTATTTCCAACATGTTAAAAGCTATGAATATTGACATGAACCCTATTGATATTAAATCAAAAAATGTTGCTGCTGTTGTTGTTACAGCTAAACTGGGTTCTTTCTCCAGACAGGGTGATAAATTTGATGTTCTCGTATCTTCAATAGGTGATGCAAAATCACTTGAGGGCGGAACACTTTTAATGACTCCTTTGAAAGGGGTTGACGGTAAGATCTATGCGCTTGCCCAAGGTGCTCTCACTATCGGTGGCAAAAACTCAAGAGGTGCCGGAAGTGAGTCGCATGCAACTGCAGGACTTGTTTTTAACGGTGGTATTGTTGAGAGGGAAATTAAAATTGATTTATTTCACCAGGAGTATGTGACTCTTTCTCTAAAAGAGTCTAACTTTAAAAATTGTGTATCAGTACAAAAATCTATTAATGACTTTTATAATACCCAAGTTGCGGTAGCTATGGACCCTAGAACAGTAAAACTAAAAAAGCCTGAGAATAAATCAATGATAGAATTTTTGGCAGAAGTTCAAGATATTGATATGGAATATAAGCCTAAAAGTAAGATTATTATTAATGAAAGAACAGGAACAATAATCGCGGGTGTCGGCATAGAAGTTAAGCCAATAATTATGACACATGGTGATATAACTATAAAGATAAAAGAGCAAATTGACCTAAATCAACCAGCTGGTGCAATTGTAATTGACAATGACTTAGTAATCGGACTCAATGAGAATGAAGTTTATACTAAAAAGGGAACAAGCACTGTCGCTAACTTAGTAAGGTCTCTGCAAAAACTTGGTGCTACGCCTAAAGATATAATATCTATTTTAGAAGCTATGAAAAGTGCAGGCAGTATAACTGCTGAACTTGAGGTAATATAATGAGTGCATATGGCTTAAGTAGTTTAAATATTCAATCTCAGCATGTAGCGCAACAACATACTATCCCTAAAATAGATCCAAAAGCTGAAGATGCTGAGTTACGAAAACAGACTGATGCATTTGAGTCGGTTATTGTAAAAATGCTGATGGACAATGCTATGAAAGATGAGAAAGATCTTTTTTCACAACAAAAAGATCCGGGAGATAAAATTTACAAGTCTATGTATAGAGATGAACTTAGTAAAGCGAGTGCTGGTGGATTTGGATTTTCTCAAATGCTATATGACTATTTAAGTCAAAAAAACTAGGACTCTTTGGTGCAATTTGACTTGAGCTTTTCTCTTATTTGTCGATATGCTTATATGTTAAAGTATAACAGTGACAAAAGTAAAGGATAAGTTATGATTTCACAACTTAATAGTTCGGCAGTTAAAAATGCTTATATTAGTAATAATGGCGAGCAAAAAGCTGAAAAAAAAGAAAATATGAATGTGTCGAAACAAGGTGATATGAGCAAGGTTGAGAAGATTAAAGAGTCTTTGGAATCTGGCGAATATAAAGTTGACTTACAAGCGCTCTCTCAGATAATAGCTGACGAGTTGCTGTAAGCTTATATATAAAAGAAGGGTTTAAAATGTTGTCTCATCATTTGCAAGGTGCTTTAAATAATTTAAGAGATTTAATCAAAATAACTGAGTTGGACATGCAAGATATAAAAGAAGCTAAGCATGATGCACAGTTTGAAAGATTGTCATTGAAAGAAGAGACTATTAAAAGTTTCGAGCAAAAAAAAGCTATGATTGACCACGAAATTTCATCTTTGATGACTATAAACCCGGATAAAGATTTACCACAGCTATTAAACGAAGAACAGCATGCAGCCTTGGACGAACTAAAAAATGAACTATCTAATTTAAGAGAAGTAAATAAGCGCTATGCAAAACTAGTTTTAGTTGTAAGTAATTTATATAATACATTTTTAGAAAAAATAGTACCTACAGAGATGCAGGGCTATAAAAAAGTGGCATCTAAAGATTCTTCTATCTTACAAGTAAGAGTATAGGAAAGGATTAGTCATGGCATCTATTTTTAATGCACTTCACATTGGTTACACGGGTCTTAATGCGGCTCAGGTAGGTATAGACACTACAGGCCATAATATTGCTAATGCTGAGAGTGAAGGATACACTAGACAAAGAGTTATAACTGCCGCTGCAACTCCCATTGCTATGAACTCTGGTCAGGTTGGAAATGGTACGGATATTATGTCTATAGAGAGAGTTTTTGATAACTTTGTTTTTGACAGGTTTACAAGTATATCTTCAGACAAAGAATATAGCGACTTTGAAAAAAAAACATTAAAAGAATTATCTACATATTTTCCCGAAATAGATAATGTCGGTGTAAAAGCAGAGCTACAAGACTTTTATAATATGTGGCAAACATTTTCAGATAATCCGGATAATGATGCTATAAAATTAGCACTGGCAAAACAGACGGAAAGTCTTACTTCTCACATAACAAAAACACAAACGCAAGTCCTATCTTTACAATCTCAAATTAATGATGAATTGGCTGTTAACGTGAATGAAGTTAATTCACTGGCCCAAGAGTTAGCAACTTTAAATATAGCGATAGATACTGCAGAATCAGTTGGTGAATATACTGCTAATGATTTAAGAGACAAAAGAAATGTAATTGAGAGAAGTTTGTCCCGACTCATCGGAAGCGATGTAAACTCAGGACAGCTCAATTCGAATATTCAAATATCTAGCGATTCAAATATGAGAACAGGAAGTTATAGCTTAAGTGTAAATGGTTTTAATATTGTTGATGGAAATACATTCCATCCTCTGCATTTGAGCAATGAAGACAACGCGAGCGGTTTTTATGAAATTTCTTATGAAAGACAAGACGGTGTGTTAATCCCCCTTGAAGAGAAGATATCTGGTGGTAAAATCGGTGCAATTTTGGATCTTAGAGGTGGAACTATAGACACAACGAGCGGAATGCCTGTTGATGGCACTCTGCAAAAAGTTGTAACTGAACTTGATGCCTTTGCAAAAGGTCTTATAGAGGCGACAAATAATTTATACGGACAAACCCCAAGTAATAGGATGACTTCAAATACCTTAACAGATGTAAGTGCAACAAGCTCAATCATGAACTCAGCATTGAATATACATGAAGGTTCATTTGATTTAATCGTGTATGACATTGATGGTAATGAAGCAGCTCGAAGATCTATCAATATAAATTCAACAACAGTTATGAAGGGATTAGCAGATTCCAATTCAATTCAGGGGCAAATGCTTGCTCAAATTGATGATAATGGTGACGGTAATGCGAATAACGATATAGATAATTTTCTAAATTTTAGCTGGGCAACATATGCAAACGGTGATAACGCTCTAGAATTTACAATGGATGGACAGTCTGAATCACAAGGTTATACATTTTCTATAGCAGATAATTTAAAAGATGCATCATTCGATTCTGGCACTAATTTTGCCGGTGCTCTTGGAATGAATAAATTTTTGAGTGGTAACAGTGCTAAAAATATTGATTTAAATAATACTTTAAAATCTAATCCAACTCTAATATCTGCAGGATATACTGCAACATCTGGAGACAATAGAGTTGCATTAAGTATGATTCAACAACAGTTTGAAAATTATGATTTTCATGTTGGGGATACATCATATAATACAACTACATATGGCATGTTTGATATTACAGCTACAGAGGTCGGTATTGCGACAAATGTAGCGATTTTAAGAAATGAAACTGTAACGGCTCAGTTTAACTCAACTGAAATGGAATATGCTTCTGTATCAAAAGTAAGTATTGATGAAGAGATGACAAATTTAATTAAATACCAAACCTCATACGGTGCCGCGGCAAAAGTTATAACAACAATAGACCAGATGATGCAAACACTCCTCGGAATTAAACAGTAATTTCCACATGCCAAAAGGCCTTGAATGAATTTGCCTATATTTAGTATATTTGTACTTTTATTTGTATTTATATTCTCTTTTTTTGGTTCTTTCTTTTATGGTGTTGACGCTTACACATTGACAAGTCACTCTATTTTACTTTCTCCATCGTTTGAGCATTTTTTAGGAACAGATAGACTTGGACGAGATATTTTGGCTCGCTTGATCGAGGGTGGAAAGATTTCTCTTATTATTGGTGTCGGAAGTGCTTTAATAGCTTCTGTAATTGGTCTTATTTTAGGCTCAATGGCTGGATACTTTAGAGGAGGAGTTGACAAAGGATTTATTATTTTAGTAGATCTTTTTTTAACTTTTCCAACATTCTTTTTACTTTTAGCACTTGTAAGTTATGTCAACGCATCTGCCTGGGTATTAATAGTCATTATTTCGATAACAGGATGGATGACAACAGCAAGACTTATCCGTTCAGAGAGTTTTAGTATAACATCCAAGCCCTTCATTAAAATTTTAAACATTGCAAATGTAAGTAAAATAAAAATCCTATTTAAATACTATGCCCCAATACTTGCTCCTATATATTTTGTTAGCTTTACTTTTGGAGTCGGTGGAGCAATACTTGCAGAATCGGGACTAAGCTTTTTAGGGCTAGGCATAGTTGCTCCACAAATGAGTTGGGGCACAATTTTAAGCGGTGGAAAAGATGTTGTAGAAATAGCTTGGTGGGTAAGTTTTTTCCCAGGATTAATGATTTTTTTAGTGACATTTTCTCTCATAAATATTTCAAACTATCTTCAGCAGTTAACTAACCAAAAACAGATTCAGAGTTAAGGATATCAAGTGAAGCCAACAAATATAGGTTACTACTTAATAGTAATGGCAAGTGTCGTAATTATACTTGCCGGAATAAAGAGTGCATCAGAAATAATTGTACCATTTTTACTATCGCTGTTTTTGTCTATAATTTTATCACCACTATATAATTTTTTCAGGAAAAAAAACATTCCCGATGGAATATCTTTAACCTTTGTTATTGTTATGTTTATAATAATTTTAGGGCTTGTTGCAAAACTAATCGGCTCTTCTGCGCAAGAGTTTAGTTCTAATATAGATTTTTATGAGCAACAATTATCAATATATTATAAACAAATAGTAAGTTATAGTAATACTTTAGGATTAGAATTACCGATAAACGAACTCTCAAATTTAATTAATACAAAACAGATAATGAACCTGACAAGCGTGATTATGCAAAGCATGGGCTCAATGTTTACAAATGGATTCGTTATTTTATTTACGATGATTTTTATGTTGTTAGAATCAAGAAATTTTACAGAAAAAGTAAATTATGCGAGTGGATCAGAAAATGCAACAATACAAATAAATGAAATTTTTTCAAAAATAAAAGGGTACATGGTACTAAAAGCTTTAATATCATTACTAACAGGTTTAGTTGTATGGATTTCATTATTATTAATCGGAACTGACTATGCATTTTTATGGGCTGTTTTAGCTTTTATGTTAAACTTTATTCCAAACATAGGTTCTATAATTGCCGCAGTTCCCGCAGTTCTTCTTACTTTGGTGCAGTTTGGAATTACGAGTGCGTTAATTGTTACTTCATTGTATGTTGTAATAAATGTAGTTGTAGGTTCAGTCTTAGAACCTAAAATTATGGGTAAAGGTGCAGGGTTATCTACTCTGGTAGTATTTTTATCTTTATTATTTTGGGGATGGTTACTCGGACCTGTTGGAATGTTACTTTCAATTCCATTAACTATAATGGCAATAATAGTACTAGATGCAAATGAAAATACAAAGTGGGTTGCCACATTATTAGGAACTGGAGAGCATCTTGCAGATACCAAATAAACACTATAATAAGTAAAGTAAAAGAGCATTATAGATATACTTCTGTGGCATGTGGAAATATAAACTTTAGGATAAATAATGATATTGATGATTGATAATTATGATAGTTTTACATATAATATTGTTCAATACTGTAGAGAATTAGGCGCAGATTTAAAAATAATCAGAAATGATGAAATGAGTATTGAAGAGATTGAAGCTCTTAAACCTGAAAAAATTATTATCTCTCCTGGTCCGGCAACACCTAATGAAGCTGGAATCACATTAGAGCTTATAGAATATTTTAAAGATAAATTACCAATACTAGGAATATGCTTAGGTCATCAAAGTATTGCCCAAGTATTTGGTGGAGATGTTGTACGTGCAAAAAATATGATGCATGGAAAAACATCAAAGATGAAAAGAGTTGGCGAATGTGCAATATTTAAAGATTTGCCCGAAGAATTTACAGCTACAAGATATCACTCTTTGATTGTAAAAAAAGACACATTGCCAGAGATAATAGAAGCTACAGCCTTCAGCGAAGACGATAATGAGATTATGGCTTTAAAAATAAAAGACAGAGACATCTATGGGGTTCAGTTTCATCCAGAATCTATAATGAGTGAATACGGACATGAAATAATTGGAAATTTTTTAAAACTATGAAATATAGAATCATCTTATTCTTAATACTTGGAGTAGATGCATTCATTCTTTTTCTGCAAACCTCTGAACTCTCTATATCATATGATGAAGCAACTTTGCTTTATGGAGAGTTTTCATTTTTACAATTTATTATAAAAACTTCACTTTATCTTTTTGGTACAAATGATTTTGCATTGAGACTTCCAATGATTACTCTTCATATATCAAGTGCAATACTGCTTTATGAAGTATCTAAAAAATATATAAAGCGTGAAGAAAACAGACTATGGCTTATACTGGTTTTTGTTTTATTGCCTGGAATAATAAGCTCTGCTTTAGTCATAGACGGAGCAGGGCTAATAATATTCGGACTTCTGCTGTTTGTTTATGTATATGAAAGATACTCTGTAATGTATCAATATATATTATTGATTTTACTTTCTATACTTGATGGTGGATTTTTGTATCTATTCTTTTCTTTGAGTATTTTCACTTTATACACTAAGCAAAAAAACTTTTTTTTAGTTAATCTTGTTCTATTCTTTGTATCAATGTATATGTATGGTATAAATACTGAAGGTTTACCTAAAGGTCATTTTTTAGATTCTATAGGAGTCTATGCTGCGATATTTACACCAATAGTTTTCATATATTTATTCTATATACTATATAGAAGATATTTAACAAAAAAAATGGATATATTATGGTTTATATCTTCTTTTACGTTAATTGTTTCACTTGTATTATCTTTTAGACAGAGAATACATATAGAAAATTTTGCACCATATTTAATTTTAGCTCTTCCTTTGGCTGCACAAACATTTTATTCATCTTATCGAGTTAGATTAAAAATGTTTAGAACAAAATATAGACTAATTTTTACTATTTCATTAATATTTTTGCTGCTTAACAGTTTTGTAGTAATATTTAATAAAGAGTTATATTTAGTATTAGATAATCCTCAAACACATTTTGCATACAAAATGCACATAGCAAAAGAATTAGCGACACAACTCAAGAAACATGAAATATATTGTGTGAATTCAAAAGGTGAGATGTTGAAACGATTGAAATTTTATGGTATTTCAGAATGTAAAAATAATATACTAACAGAAAATACAATTCAAAATTCAGAAAAATCAAACGTAACAATAAGTTACAAAAATGTACCAATTTATAATGCAAACGTTACAAAAATAAACATTAAATAAATCTATTTAATACTAAATATAAACTGAGGATATAAATTAAATAAGATATGTTAAAATAGCAAACAAATATCAAAAAGGGAGTTTCTATGGCTCAAAAATCGATACGAGAATATGATGCTAAGTCTATCTTAGCAAAACACTGGAATAAATACTTTCCAGATTTTACTTATGCATACGAAACGGTCATGGTTCAAAATGGATCAGAATTAGCTGAAGCTGCAAAAACTAAAGCTTGGCTAAAAGAAAAGACCTTAGTCGCAAAGCCAGATATGTTATTTGGTAAGCGTGGTAAAAATGATTTAGTACTTTTTAGAGATGCTAAGCCTGGTGATGTTACTTTAGACAAAGCTATATCATGGATTGATGAAAAATCATCAACTCAACAATCAGTTTATTTTTCATTTGATGGTGACAAACCAACTGGTGAAGCTAAAACAGATATGTTAACTCATTTCGTAGTTGAGCCATTTACTCCACACTCTCAAGAAGAAGAATATTATATTTCTGCAACATGTGTAGGCGACAATGACATGCTGTACATGTCTGCTGAAGGTGGAATGGAAGTTGAAGAGGGATGGGATGAAAAAGTTACTGAAGTAGCTTTTGCTATTACTGATACTGAGGAAGAAATTGCTGCAAAAATCAGAGCAAACGTTCCTGCTGATGTAGCTGATGCTGATAAAGCAAAATTTGCTGAATTTGCAATAGGCTTCTTTAAAGCATATAGAGAATTAAACTTCGCATATTTAGAAATCAATCCATTTGTTATGCAAGGTAACAAAATTGAATTATTAGATATGGTTGCAAAACTAGATGACACTGCCGGATTTATGATGGTAGATGAGTGGGGCGATGTAGAGTATCCAACTTCATTCGGTATGGAAGAAAAATCTCCAGAAGTTTTAGCTATTGAAGATGCTGACAGTAAATCAGGAGCTTCACTGAAACTTACAATCCTTAAGCCTGAAGCTAGAATCTGGACAATGGTTGCCGGTGGTGGTGCTTCAGTTGTTTATGCTGATACAATTGCTGATTTAGCTGGAATCGATGATTTAGCCAACTATGGTGAGTACTCAGGTGGTCCAACTACAAGTGAAACAAAATTCTATGCTGAGACATTACTAGATTTAATGACCAGAGAAAAAGATTCTCAAGGTAAAGATAAAGTCTTAATTATTGGTGGGGCTATTGCTAACTTCACTGATGTTGCTAAAACATTTACAGGTATTATTCAAGCTTTTGAAGAGTATGCAGAAAAAATGAAAGAAATAGGTATTAGAATTTATGTTAGACGTGGTGGACCAAACTATGAAAAAGGTCTTAAAGACATTAAAGAAGCTGCAGATAGATTAGGGCTTTATATAGAAGTTTATGGTCCAGAAACTCACGTAACAGACATCGTGCGTATGGCACTAGCGAAGTAAGGGAAAAAAATGGCACAATTATTTACAAAAGATACACAAGCAATTTTCTGGAATAACAACAAAACTGCAATCCAGAGAATGTTAGATTATGATTATACTATTCAAAGAAAAACTCCTTCAGTTGCGGCTATAGTAGCACCTACAAGTGGAAATAAATTTGATAAGTTTTTCTATGGACCAGATGAGATTATGATTCCTCTTTATAAGACTACAGCTGCTGCGAAAGCTGCTCAGCCTCAGGCAGACGTACTTTTAAACTTTGCATCTTTTAGAACTGCTTATGATGTAACTATGGAAGCACTTAATCTTGGTGGTTTCAAGTCAATGATGATTACGGCAGAAGGTATTCCTGAAAGACTAGCTCGTGGCATGAATGAGTTTGCTCGTGAAAAAAATGTTACTATAATCGGGCCAGCAACAGTTGGTGCAATAGTTCCGGGTGCATTTAAAATTGCAAATATCGGTGGAACAATTGAAAATATAGTTCAGTCTAAACTTCACCGTGCAGGTTCATGTGGACTTGTAACTCGTTCGGGTGGTTTATTTAATGAGCTAGCAAATATTATTGCTATTAACGCTGATGGTATTGCAGAAGGCGTTGCTATCGGTGGAGACCGTTTCGTAGGCTCGGTCTTCATTGATAATATGTTGAGAATGCAAGATAATCCGGAAGTAAAATATATGATTCTTCTAGGTGAAGTTGGTGGTACTGAAGAGTATAAAGTAATTGAAGCTGTTAAATCAGGTAAGATTACTAAACCTATTATCGCTTGGTGTATCGGTACAATCGCTAAATATTATGATTCAGGTGTTCAGTTTGGTCATGCAGGTGCTTCTGCAAATGGCGAAATGGAAACTGCTGATTACAAAAACAGAGCAATGGCTGAGGTTGGTATTCATGTACCGGCATCATTTAATGATTTACCAAATATGATTAATAAAGTATTTAATGATTTAAAACTTCCAGAAATTCCTGAACCAGCTATGAGTGAATGCCCTAAAGTTAGAAAATCTAAAGAGTTTATTTGTACGATTTCTGATGATAGAGGTGATGAAGCTACATATGCAGGTTTCCCTATTTCTAGTGTGGCTACTCCAGACACCGGTAAAGGTATCGGTGATGTCGTTTCACTATTGTGGTTCAAAAAACAGTATCCAAAATGGGCTACAGAGTTTATTGAAACTGTAATTAAAACTGTTGCTGACCATGGTCCTGCTGTATCTGGTGCTCATAATGCAAAAGTAACTGCAAGAGCTGGTAAATCAGTTGTAGA
>JAGXIA010000060.1 GCA_024635885.1 Helicobacteraceae bacterium
GTATAACGCTTGCAAATTTCTTGATCTTCATCTATATATAATAATGATAATTTTTTTGTAAAAGGGATGAGTTCTTTCAGCTCTGCCATAACTACTCCTAATTATTAATAGATTTAACTATTTTATCATATTAGTACTAATAGTAAATATTATATTGAGAAGTGTAAAATTAAGAATATTAGAAGGAATTTGCAAAATGGAATTAAATTCCATTTTGCGTTATTATTGAAAGTCAGATCAAAAAGAATTTAGTTCTTTTTTGCATAGTTATTTATAACTTTACAGAAATAGATTTAGTCTATTTACTGCACTACTCTTTAGAGTTTGACCAAAAAGAATTTAGTTCTTTTTTGCATAGTTATTTATAACTTATAATCTTTGATAAGGTTGAAGTTAAGATATTTATAAATCTCGCTTTCTTTACCCACAATTTTTTTGGTTTTCTCTAAGTATTCTTCCTTAGTTGGAAGACGTCCAAGCATAGCACAAACTGCTGCAAGTTCTGCAGAACCTAGATAAACTTGAGCATCTTTACCTAAACGGTTATCAAAATTACGAGTTGATGTTGAGAATACAGTTGCACCATCAGCAACACGCGCTTGATTACCCATACATAAAGAACAACCAGGAATTTCTGTACGAGCACCAGCAGCACCAAAGACTCCATAATAACCATCATCTGTAAGTTGTTTTTCATCCATTTTAGTTGGAGGACATACCCATAATCTAGTTGGAACAATACCCTCGCCTCTTAAAACTTCACCTAGTGCACGGTAGTGACCAATATTTGTCATACATGAACCAACAAATACTTCATCAATCTTGTGAGGACGATCTGATGCTAAAATCTCACTAAGAGTTGCAACATCATCCGGATCATTAGGACAAGCTAGAATCGGCTCTGTTATATCATTCAAATTAATGTCTAATACTGCTGCATATTCCGCATCAGCGTCAGGTTTCATAAGAGATGGATCAGCTAACCAATCTTTCATCTTGTCTACACGGCGTTGTATTGTACGCGCATCAGAATAACCTGCTTCAATCATAGACTCCAATAGAGTTACATTTGATTTAAGGTATTCAATAACCGGCTCATTATTTAAAAGAACAGTACAAGCTGCTGCTGAACGCTCGGCAGATGCATCAGAGAGTTCAAATGCTTGCTCAGCTTTAAGATCAGGTAAACCTTCAATCTCTAAAATACGACCAGCAAAGATGTTTTTCTTACCTTTTTTCTCAACAGTTAAGTGACCTTCTTTAATCGCTTGGTGAGGAATGGCATTTACAAGGTCACGAAGAGTGATACCTGGTTGCATTTCACCTGAAAAACGAACAAGAACAGACTCCGGCATAGTAAGAGGCATAGAACCAGTAACACCAGCAAATGCAACAACTCCTGATCCACCAGGGAAAGATATACCTATTGGGAAACGAGTGTGAGAATCTGCACCAGTACCAACAGTATCAGGAAGAACCATTCTATTTAACCATGAATGAATAACTCCATCACCAGGACGAAGAGAAACACCTGAACGGTTAGAAATAAAGTCAGGAAGCGTGTGATGCATAGTAACATCAGATGGCTTTGGATATGCCGCTGTATGACAGAAAGATTGCAGTACAAGATCAGCATTGAAACCTAGTGCAGCGAGTTCTTTAATCTCATCACGAGTCATAGGACCAGTTGTATCTTGAGAACCAACAGTTGACATCTCCGGCTCTACATACATACCAGGACGAACACCATCAAGACCTGAAGCACGACCTACCATTTTTTGTGCCAAAGTGTAACCTTTGCCGTTGTCAGCAGGTTGTTCAGCAGTTAAAAACATTTCACTTGTTTCAAGACCAAGAACACCACGAGCTTTAGAAGTAAGACCACGACCGATAATCAAGGGAATACGACCGCCAGCACGAACTTCATCAGTAATTGTGTTAGGATTTAGTTTGAAAGTTGCAATACATGCACCATCTTTATGCGCCTCACCCTTGTAAGGGTAAATAGTAACAACATCACCAGTTTCCATACCGGAGACATCAAGTTCTAATGGTAAAGCACCTGAATCTTCACAAGTTGCAAAAAAGATTGGAGCGATAGTATTACCAAGAACAACACCACCAGTACGTTTATTTGGAACACCAGGAATATCTTCACCCATGTGCCACTGCACAGAGTTAACACCTGACTTACGGCTCGAGCCAGTACCTACAACATCACCAACATAAGCAAGAGGATTACCTAATTCTTTTAACTTGTTAATAGTATTTATTGGGTCGTCCATTTTAGCTATTAGCATAGAGTTTGCATGGAGGGGAATATCTGAACGTGTAAACGCTTCAGAAGCAGGAGAAAGATCATCTGTATTAGTTTCACCTGGAACTTTATAAACAGTTACAGTTATTTCATCAGCTAGTGCTGACTTAGAAGTAAACCAATCAGCATTTGACCATGAAGTCATAACTTCAGTAGCAGCAGCATTTCCAGCTTTATGCAATTCTTCAACATCATTAAATGCATCATACACAAGTAAAGTATGAGAAAGTGCTTTAATAGCAGCTGCAACAACTTTATCATTCTTTGAGCTTAATGCATCAATAAGGGGTTTAACATTGTAGCCACCTAGCATCATTCCTAACATTGAAACGGCTTGCTCAGGAGCAATAGCATCTAAAGATAATTTCTCAGTAGCTATATCATTTAAAAATGCTGCTTTAACATACGCTGCATCATCAACACCTGGAGATACACGATTTGTTAACAGGTCTAACATTTCATCAGTGCACCCTGATTTGATTAATTCTACTAATTCTGCCGTTTGTTCAGCTGAAAGTGGAAGTGGTGGAACGCCTAAAGTTTCGCGTTCAGCAACATGTGCTTTATAGTCTTCAATAAATGCCATTTTCATTCCTGTTTACTTTAATTTTAATTTAGAGTTATTATATCAAAAGAAAAGTCATGATTATTGCATATGTTACAAAACTAAACACAACAAGAATACTTTATTTCTAAAATGTATAATATTGTAACATTAAAAGATACTTTAGAGTTTATGCCTACTTACACTTTATAAATATAAGCCAATAACTCTGTTATAATAAATAAAAAACTATTTTAGGATAATAATCATGTTGAAAAAAATACTTTTAATACTTTTAACTCTAAGTGCTCTATCTGTCTTGGTTCTAGCAGAAGATGAATTAACACAAGAAGAGAAAAATAAGATAAATCTAAATTACAACAAAACAATAAAATCTTTTATGAAAGATAATAAAATAGTTACAAATCTTGTTTACGATTCTCACGCATATGTAGTTTTTCCAAGTATAGGAAAAGGTGGTTTAATTTTTGGCGGCGCTTATGGTGAAGGACGTGCATACATAAAGGGCTTTTGGGTAGGAGATGTAATTCTTAAGCAATATACTGTTGGTCTTCAAGCGGGAGGACAGAGTTATAGTGAAATAATATTCTTTAAAACCGAGGATGCTTTTGAAAAGTTTAAAAAAGATGGTTTTGAAGATTCAACGCAATCTTCCATAGTTCCAATTTATTCCGGGGTTTCTTCAGATGTTGATTTTGCCAAAGATGTACAGGTTTACACATCAAGTTCCGCAGGTTTAATGCTAGAAGCAACTACCGGAGCTCAAAACTTCACCTACACTCCAAAAAAATAACTACAAAGACCTGTTTTTTAACTCTTTATCGATAATACTTCTATCTTTACCTCTATAATTGCTTTTGAGCCATATTAAATAGGAATCAGGAACTTCTTTGTACTGCATGCCCTTATATTTGCCAAAATCTATTCTTTCTTTGGTTTGTGTAATTAATATTTTTTCTTCACAATAGTTATCAATTTCAAGATGCTTCATTAAGGAAACAAACTCATAAAATTCTATTTTTTTTTTGATAACAAATGAATAAGTATTAAAATCAAATAAACCATTTCTACTATCTACAAAGTGTTCCAGTTGTTGAATTTGCTCAACTGAGAGTTGTTCTAAATTCTTAATTTCTACACTAAATGAGTTAGTATGTTTTGTAAAAATAAGATGCGCTTTATTCATTAGATGATTTCACGAATTCCCTTAGTATTAGGAGAAGATAAAACACCTTCAGATTCCAACTGTTCTATAACTCTCGCAGAGCGGTTATAACCTATTTGCAGCCTTCTTTGAAGATATGAGATGGAAGTTTTTCTATCGGTTAAAACAACATTCTTTGCATCCTCATAAAGAGAGTCAAGCTCTTCATAGGTATCTTTGGAGGATAAAGAGTTAATCTCGTTTTCTTCAACTAGAAATCTTTTATCGTAGTTTGCATCTCTTTGAGACTTTATAAAATTGACTATATTTTCTATCTCTTCTTCAGTGCTCCATGGTGCATGAAGCCTAACTAGTCCAACTGAACCAGGAGGAGTAAAAAGCATATCACCCTTACCAAGCAAAGACTCAGCGCCTTGCTGGTCTAAAATAATTTTACTGTCTACCTTCTGCCCTACTCTATACGATATTCGAGAAGGTAAATTTGCTTTTATTAAGCCTGTAACAACATCTACTGAGGGTCTTTGAGTAGCAACTACCAAATGTATACCAGAAGCTCTTGCCATCTGTGCCAGTCGTGCAATAGAGTGTTCAACATCTTTTCCGCTAGTCATCATTAAATCAGCTAACTCATCTATAATTACTACAATATACGGGAAATGCTCCCCGCCCTCTTTTTTTACTTTTTCATTATAGTTTTCAATACTTTTGGTTCTGTTCTCGCTCATTAATTGATAACGTCTCTCCATCTCTGAAACCATATTATTTAAAGCAACTATTGCTTGTTTAGGTTTTGTAATTACTGGAGTAAGTAGATGAGGAATATCATTATAAATAGAAAATTCAAGCATTTTTGGATCTATCATCAAAAGTCTTAACTGATCAGGCGAATTTTTGTATAAAAGAGAAAGTATCATTGCATTTATACCAACACTTTTTCCACTTCCGGTTGTTCCCGCTATGAGTAAATGAGGAAGTTTTTTAAGGTCTGTAATAAAAGGTTTACCGACAATGTCTTTACCTAAAACAATAGTAAGAGGAGATGAAGATTCTTTAAATAACTTACTGTCAAGTAATTCTCTTAAATAAATAGTATCTACCGTCGCATTTGGTATTTCTATACCTACTACATCTTTACCGGGAATAGGTGCTTGGATCCTGATACTTTCCGCTGAAAGTGCCATTGCTAAGTCATCTTGAAGGTTTAATATTCTTGATACTTTTACATTAGCAGCCGGTTTAAATTCAAAAGTTGATACAACAGGTCCGGCATAAGTACGAACTACATCACCCTCAATTTTAAAGTGTGCAAGCTTTTCTATGAGGTAGCGTATTTTATCGTCAACCTCACTCTCATCTATAGTATGAGAAGTGGAACTCGGTTTTTGTAAAAAATTCACAGATGGTAAAGTAAAGTTTTTAGGTTTCTCTACCGCTCCTCTTTCTATACTTTCTAATAATTTTTTGTTTTCTTCTAATTCATCAATAATTAATGCATTTTTTTGTTCTTTGATTTTTGAAGCTACTTCTACAATAGTATGCAGCTTTTCATGATCGCTGTCTATTTTGGTAGCTTCCTCGGCATGTGGAAGTGCTGTACTCACTTCTTTATTTTCTTTAGTTGGTACTTTCTTTGTTTTAAGTGCAAAAGTACTATTAGATACAGGAGCATCTTCTATATTATCTTCAGACTCTTTTTTTCTTAAGTAAGAAGGTTTATCGAATTCATCATCTTGTTCCTCAACGATTTCTTCCATAGCATCGATGTCAAAAACTTTTGTTTTTTCAGTTTTGTTTTTTTCAGAGTCATCTTTCTTGGCATGTGGAATATATTTCTTAAAAAAATCAGAACACATTCTTGCCACTTCATCTGTAGTGCTGTCTAAAATAATAATAACAGAGACCATTGTAATCATTGCCCAAAACACCCAAAGACCAAAAGAGCCAATATAAGGAGCTAGAAAATCAACAAAATCAGCACCAATTTCACCTCTTGACTCACCTTCGATAACTAAAGCTTGAAATAATAAAGACGAAAATAAAAATAAAAATGAGGAGAGTATTGCTTCTGCTTTGCGAAAGTCAAAAACTGTACGTTTATAAAAAATATATGTTGGAATGAGAAGTATCAATAAATACACATAAGAAATATACCCGAAGTATTTATGATTAAATGTAGCAAAAGTAATCCCGAAACTTCCAATTATTCCGCTATCACCCAAGATTGTTGCCATTCCTAAATAAATTAATATTCCAAAAACTATAATAAAAAGAGTGTCTTTCAAATTCTAACCTTAAAAAAATAATGATGTGTTTTGTAAATGAAGTATAGCCAAAAACATTCCATAAAGGAGTTTTTTGGCATTTTGAACCTAA
>JAGXIA010000061.1 GCA_024635885.1 Helicobacteraceae bacterium
ATGCACTGAAGAAATCTGAATTAGTTTTTCCAGTTCATTATCAGTCATATAAGAAAAAAGGTATATGTCTTTTAAAATATTTTTAACAGGCCTGTTTATCATCTTGGCATTGTACACAAATTTTTAAACTTCTCACAATTTAGTCTATACAGAGCATTTAAGTAAAGAGTTATACTTAAATACTTAAGCAAGACATTATCAACATTTCTCTACTCTATAATAAATAAATTAGACTCCCAGTTATCATGTTCTTGTAGTACGAACTGCGAGTGATGAAGCATTTAATACAGCGAGAATAGTTAATAAATTTTTATTATCTTTGAGAATATTTTCAATTTCATAGATTTTTATAGTCTAGTTCATCATATTTAAAGAAGATAACAATCATTAATATACTAGAATGTATGTTATATTTAAATATAGGTATTCCTGATGAGAAAACAGATGAAAAAGTTACTCTTTCTTTTGATCATACCAATAATCTCTTTTGCTAGTCCTGACTGGCTTTATAAGCTTGAGTATGACAAGAAATGTGAGATTATCGGTTATGGGATAAATGCTACACTCGCAAATGCCAAGCAGAGTGCCATATCAGATATAGCGCAATCTATACAAGTAAGAATTGACTCGTCTGCAGATATTTCAACTTCAGATAATAATGGAGATATAAAAAACAACTCATCTATAAATCTCAAGACGAATTCACAAGCTACACTGAATGGTGTGCAATTCATTAAAGTAGAACATGAAAACGGACTTTGGTATGTTGCAGCTAAATATGACAACTCATCGATTGAAATCAAACTGAAGAAGCTACTACCGCGTAGCTTGAAAGATGAGCCTCAAAATAATTACTTAAAGAATACTCCTCTTATTAGAAAACTCAATACATATATAGGTAAAAAGTTGAACTATGAAATAGTTAGAAAAGACAACCTATGGCAGTTACAGTACAAGGACATACTGCTACCATTAAATAGAAAAAACTTTTACAATCTTTTTTCTAATCAGAGTAATCAGCAATTATCGATAACTCCAAATCAAAATATATATAAAGAAAATGAAGAGATGTTCTTTAACATAAAACATAAAAAGTCCGGGTACTTTTCTATACTTTATGTAGAGCATACCGGAAAAGTTGGAGTATTATTGGCAAACTATAAATCAAATAAATCTTTCATCTATCCAGATATAAAAAGTGAAAATGTTTTTAAAATAGCTAATCCTTATGGCAAGCCTATACAGGAATTGTATGTCGTCATTAATTCAAAAACACCTATTAGTTTAGATAAATTTGAAAATATAAGTGATACACTACTTGATGAAAGTAACTATAATTTTTCTCAACTGATTTCTCAACTAAATAGTTTAGAGTTTTCTACATTTGAGATTAAGATTAGAAAATAATAAGAGCAAAGGAATTTATGATGAAAAAAAAATTATATCTTGTACTATTTATTTCTCTATTGTTTAGCGGTTGTAGCACAAGAATTATGCAAGGAGCAAGTCCAGATCTAATCCCACAACTACCTTCTGCAATGGTAGCAAATACAGATATAACCTGTGGTCCTAATTTTATAAAAAAAGGTACCATTTTTAGTATTGAAGAGATAGGTGGCACTCAGTACAAAACACACTCTTCGGGTTTAAATCCATTTGGTCCATATATTGATATATTGATTAATTATACTTTTCCAGACAATATACTATTTTTACCAGCAGCAAGTAATTTAAAAGAAAGTGCAAACTCTGGTCTCCTTGTCTACCCTAATGGAAAGTTTGCTTATCATGATTACTTTGGAGCAGCTTACAATCCTGCAGGAAGTAATTGGTGGCTACTTGACGGTACATGTGAGTTTGCTGGTGAATTTCCATTTGACTTAAAGGATTATAGATGAAATATTTAGTATATTGTATATATTTTTTACTTATTAGTGTTCTTTTTACTGCATGTACAGGGAAACCTAAACTAACACAATATGTTCCAAAAGAGCAGACAAAAATAATTTATAAAGATAGAGTAGTAACTGCCCCTCGTGATAATATCAACCGTGATTTTGAGACATCTCTCAATCAGTTTCAGTTTAAATCAAACACGAGACAGACAAATACGAATTCTTTCGCATTGATTATCGGGATTAATGACTATAAGCAAAACAGCAATGTAGCCTATGCTGATATATCTGCATTGACCTTTCAAAAGTTAGCAGAAAAAACATTTGCTATTCCAAAAGAAAATATTATTACGCTCATTAATGAAGACGCAACTTCTGGACAGGTAAAAGCTAAAATAGAATTAATTAAAGAACTTGCAGAGCCAAATAGCAACATTTATTTTTTCTTTGCAGGACATGGTGTTCCAGCTAATAATGGGTATACATACCTACTTCCAAGTGATATGAGTGCTCATAGTATTCAGTTTGAACCAAGCCTAAAATTTGATTCTATCTATAAAAAATTATCTGAATCAGAAGCTAATAATATATTTGTTTTTATAGATAGCTGTTTTAGTGGTAAAGATGATAAAGGGGAGTTGTTATATCATGGTGTAGCACCAGTTTTGAAAATAAATAAAACAATTTTATCTAGTAAAAAAATTACTGTTTTTACTGCTGGACAATCAACAGATTTTGCTAATGATTATACTACTAAGAAACAAAGACTTTTTTCCTACTACTTAATACAAGAACTATCACAAGGGAATACAAACTTAAATGAAATATATGAAGATATAAGAATAAAAGTCAAACGAACCTCTTTAAAAAAAGGAATCGGTTATAAACAAATACCTCAAATTTATGGAAATAAAACCGTGCCTTTATATTAGACTTTTTGGCGCTATTTTCTAATTAAATTCAACTATTACTTTGAGATAAACTACAAACACTAACTCAAGACTTAAGCATTTTCTCATCAACATTGCCCTACTCTACAGTAAAAAAAATAAACTACTTTTAAAATAGGAATTCCACATGCCAAACAGATTAAGCTTAGAAGATTCACCTTATTTACAACAACACAAAAACAATCCGGTAGATTGGTTTCCTTGGGGAGACGAAGCATTTGCCAAAGCAGAAGTTGAAAACAAAGCCATATTTATCAGTATTGGTTACAGCTCTTGTCACTGGTGTCACGTTATGGAAGAGAGTGTTTTTGAAAACCAGGAGTGTGCAGATATTTTAAATGAAAGTTTTGTCTGTATAAAGGTTGACAGAGAAGAGAGACCAGACATAGACAAGCACTATCAGGAAGTTCACATGATGTTAAACCGTCGCTCAGGAGGTTGGCCTACTTCTATTTTTTGTACTCCTCAGAACAAACCGTTTTTTGCCGGAACTTATATACCTCCAGAACCTAGAATGGCAAATGTAGACGGAATGGGCTTTAAAGATTTAACTAAAGTTATTGCCAAAAAAGTCAAAGAACATGACCCTAAACTTTTTCAAAATGCAGATGAAATAAGTACTTTTTTAAATCATCATGAACAGCCAAAAGAGGCTACTGTTTTAAAAGAAGATTTCACTAAAAACTTTATGCTGCAAGTGAAGAACAACTATGAGACAAAAGACGGCGGTTTCTCTGTTGCACCAAAGTTTCCACATGCCAGCACTTTAAGTACACTCTTAACGATAGACAGACTGTATGATGACAAATCTGCTAAAGCAATGCTTTTGCACACTTTAGAGTCTATGAGAAAAGGCGGTATGTATGATTTGGTTGATGGCGGGTTTTGCCGTTACAGCGTAGATAATATGTGGAAAGTTCCACACTTTGAAAAAATGCTTTACGACAATGCCCTGCTTTGCGAGCTTTATACACAGACTTACCTAACGTATAAAGATGAAAGCTTTCTTGACACAGCAAAAGAGATTGCAGATTTTTGGTATAACTTTATGAGTGAAGATGACCTTTTTTACTCTGCAAGTGATGCCGATACAGAGGGTGAAGAAGGAACTTATTTTATTTATACTTATGATGAAGTTTATAAAATTTTAGCTGAGAACGGGTATGAAAATATACAAGCAATGATGAATGAAATGGAAGTGACACATCATGGAAATTTTGAAGGTAAAAATATCATCAGACTTGAGGGCGGAGAGAAACCTGAGTATTTTGAAGATGTTAAAATATTACTTCAAGGTCTTAGAAAATCAAGAGAGTACCCGTTTATAGACAAAAAAGTTCAAACATCATGGTCCAGTATGATGATTAATGCTCTTTTCACTTTAGGTTCAATAGACTCTAAATTTACTCAGCGAGCTGTAAAAAGTCTTGATGCACTCCTAAATACTATGTATATTGACAACACTCTTTACCATACAACGCTTATACATAAAACACCCAAAGTAGAAGCCTTTTTAGAAGACTATGCTTTTCTTTGCAAAGCACTTGTTTCAGCTTATAAATTCACGCAAAATGAAATTTATCTTATCAATGCCCAACGTTTAGTAAACAAGGCTTTAGAAGAGTTTTACAATAAAGGTGAATGGAGCTTCAGTACGGGAGAATTTGTAACAAAAGCCGACACAGTAGACAATACATATACAAGCCCCATAAGCATTATGGTTGATGTACTCATCTCTTTAGGCTCTTTACTCGAAGATGAAAAATACACTCACTTTGCCTTTAAAACCTTAGAGTACAACTCTTACGATTTAGGAAGAAAACCTGTCTATTCTCCATATTTGTTAAAAGAGATGTTGCGATACCTCAAGGGTGAGCGAATCATAAAGTCAAATATAGACAATATAAAATCAAATTCATTTGAGTTAGCCTCTTTAAACTACCCCTTTGTACAGTTTAAACAGAGTGAAGACGAAAGCTTTATGGTTTGTGGAGACAAAAGCTGTTTTGCCAATACGGATGAAATAAATAAATTAAATGAACTCATTCAAAACTCTTTTTAATATTTATTAATTTATAATAGAATCATAAGTCACTTGAACAGGAGTTAACATGGGTTCTAAGAGAAAAATGCTTGATGCTGAACTGGACGAGGATACAAGTCTGGATGAGATTGTACATTTAGACAGAAGAAAAGATAAAACTGAGCAAAAAAAAGAGTTCGAAAAAAGAAACAAATCGGGTAAACCAAAAAGAGTTGCGGTTTGGGTAAAAGAAGAAGTTCTAGAATATGAAGCTGAGTTGCAAAGACTTCAAATAGAGCTGTTAAAAATGCAAAACTACATCAAAGATACTGGCAAAAAGCTGTTGATGATTTTTGAAGGTCGTGATGCTGCGGGTAAAGGTGGAACGATTAAGAGAATCACTGAACATTTAAATCCACGTGGTGCAACAGTTGTAGCTCTTAACAAACCAAGTGACACGGAAAAAACACAATGGTATTTTCAAAGATATACTCACTATTTGCCATCAGCCGGAGAGATAGTACTTTTCGATCGAAGCTGGTATAACCGTGCCGGAGTTGAGCCTGTTATGAATTTTTGTACACAAGAAGAACATCAAGAGTTTTTACACGAAGTTCCGGAATTTGAAAAGATGCTCATAAACTCACATATTCAGATATTTAAGTTTTATTTTTCAGTTTCAAAAGAAGAGCAAGCAAAAAGATTTCAAAAAAGAAGAACAGACCCGCTTAAGCAATATAAACTATCATCTGTCGATGAACAATCACAAAATTTATGGGATAAATATACAGTTGCTGAATATTCTATGATTTTAGCCTCTCATACGGAGCATTCTCCATGGGTTATCATACGTTCAGATGACAAGAAAAAAGCCAGAATCAACTGTATAAAGTATATTTTAAACCATGTTGATTACCCTGATAAAATAAGTGACAAAAAGCTCAAAGCTGATGATGAAATAAGAATTTTTGGCAATGATGCGATAGCAACAATGGAAGCGGAGATGAGTTTAAAAAGTAACAATCTATAAAGGAGGAAAAATGAAAGGACTATTTTTAGCATCGCTGATTGCACTTAGTTGTGCTACTTTTTTTACGGCTTGTGAAAGAAATGACTACCAGCATCCTGGGTACAGAAGTAATAATAAATAATTTTGGCATGTGGAAAATATATTTCCGCATGTAAAAAAACAGAGTTATAAATTCTTTTCACACAGAATCTACACTAAAACTCACTACACTCTGCTTATGAAAACAATAATTTTAAGCATAATAACACTTATATTTTTCACTACCTTGCATGCAGAGCAAAATAAAACAGAAGAGTTTTGCATTGGAACTGCCAATTTAAACTATGACAAAAGTGAGTCTTTTATACCTGGATTGTCTTTGGATATACAACCCAAACTATCAGATAAATTTGGTTTTAAAATTGCTTATCAGGGTGACTATCTAATCTTAAATCAATTTGTTCCGACAGAAAACAAAATAGAAGACACTAATGTCTATGCTGAGCTTAGCTACAAATTTTAGTTAGTAAATTTTGGTTATAATCTTTTTTTAATTAAAAGGGTTTATATGCTGAGAACTATTGGCAAATATATATTTATGCTTGAACTTGGATATAAATATATAAGGGTTTTTAAAAAGACTTATTTCCATCCATTTATATCCCAAAAACCAGCTTATAAACAACTTTCATTAGACCGTCAGGCTTATTCAAATTCTATTTTAGAATTTTTAAATATAGAAGTAAATTTGATTGGTAAACTGCCTGAACAAAATAAAATTTTATACGCTATGAATCATCGCTCTCTTTTAGACATAATAGTTATGGAACATGTCTTCTCAAAGTATGGTAAGAATGGTGTCTGGATAGCAAAAGAAGAATTATTTGCTGCTATATATGGTGGTTTTTTTAAGTATAGTGGATGCATTAGTGTTAACATAGAAAATCGAAAAGGGCTACTAAGCTTCTTTAAAAAAATAAAATCCACACTCTCAAAAGTTGATGATTTAAATATTTATATTTTTCCTGAAGGCGAAAGACATAAGGGTGATGGAATCTTAGAATTTCAAAGTGGTGCAGCAAAGATTGCAAAAGCAAATAAACTCGATATTGTGCCTATATTTATTAATGACACATTGGAAAGCGTATTTAAAAATGCTCCTTACAAAGAGAAAAAAATCGTTCATATTCATGTTGGTGACATCATAAATACGGCAAGGCTTGAAGATGATTATAAAAACTTTATGAACAAAGCAAAAGAGGAGAAACAGTGAGTAAAATGAAACTAGGTGTAAACATAGACCATGTGGCAGTACTAAGAGAAGCAAGAAAAGTTAATGACCCAGATATACTGCAAGCTCTTTATGTGGCATGTTCAAATGGAGCCGACCAGATAACCATTCATTTAAGAGAAGACAGACGTCACATTCAAGATAGTGATGCCAAAAACATCATTCAACACTCCTCTGTGCCTGTCAACTTGGAGTGTTCTATTAATAAGCAGATTTTAGACATCGTTTGTACATTAAACCCACATCGTACGACTCTTGTTCCGGAAAAAAGAGAAGAAGTAACGACGGAAGGTGGACTTGATCTTTTCACTTATGAACATGAAATAACTTATGCCATTGAACAACTGCACGACTCAATAATCCCTGTTTCACTTTTTGTTGACCCAAGCATAGAAGCAATGAACAAGTCAAAAGAACTCGGTGCTGAAATGGTTGAGCTTCATACAGGGACTTTTGCAAATCTGTTTGCAATGCTAAACTCCTCTCTGCCCTACTCGAACCACTCAGTAAAAGAGTTTGAACTACCACGTTATGAGCTTTCCCAAAGACTTGAAAAAGCACTCGAAGATATTAAAAAATCTGCTGTTCATGCGAATAAAATCGGTTTGGAAGTTGCCGCCGGACACGGACTGAACTACCATAATGTTCATGAGATGATGAAAATAGAAGAAATCATTGAGTTAAACATCGGTCAATGTATCATTGCGAGAAGTGTTTTCACCGGCTTGGCAGATGCTATTAAAGAGATGAAGCGGCTCACTACAAGATAGAATGCGTAAACCTACTATAGCTATAAGCATTGGCGATTTAAATGGAGTTGGCATAGAGATAGCTCTGAAGGCTCACTCAGAAGTCTCAAAGCTATGCAATCCTATTTACTGTATTAATGATTACATGCTTACTCAAGCTGCAAAACTTTTAGATGTTAAAGTGCCAACTAGCTTTAAGCTTTGGCACGTAGAAGGCGAGTTCGACATACATCCCGGCAAAGTAGATTCGGCATGTGGAAAGTACTCTTATAACTCTTTTATGAGTGGTATAAAACTGTGTGAAGAGAAAAAAACCGATGCAGTTGTAACTATGCCTATTCACAAAGAAGCTTGGATGATGGCAGGCTTGGAGTTTAAAGGTCATACTGACCTGCTCCGTAAACATTTTAATAAAGATGCCATTATGATGCTTGGCTGTGAGGAAATGTTTGTAGCACTTTTTACTGAACATATACCGCTAAAAGATGTTGCTTCTTCAATAGAATATAAAAAATTAAAACAGTTCTTTTTAGATTTGCATGTATCGGTTCCAAAAGATAAAATAGCTGTACTTGGTCTCAATCCACATGCCGGAGATAACGGAGTACTGGGGAATGAAGAGATTAGGATTATAAAAGCTATAAAAAGTGCAAACAAAAAAATAGGTTTTGAGCAGTTTGTCGGTCCCATTGTTCCCGATGTAGCTTTTACGCCCCACTTTCGTAAAAATTTCAACTACTTTGTAGCGATGTACCATGACCAGGGTTTAGCACCTCTTAAAGCTCTTTATTTTGATGAAAGTGTAAATATTTCTTTAAATCTACCAATCATCAGAACCTCAGTAGATCATGGAACTGCCTTTGACATTGCATATAAAGGAGAGGCAAAAACTCTTAGTTATATTAATGCAATAAAGAGTGCTGTTAGGTTAATAAATATATAATAACCTAAGTTATTAATTATAAATATAAGGAAACAAAATGAGAATAGTTATATCCCTCGCATTAGCAACTGCTTCAATAATGGCAGCAAATTTAGTTGACGTAGCAAAAGAAGCTGGTCTTAAAGCAATTCCTAGTTCAAAAGCCGAACTTATGAAGCTTGTTGATAATCCGAAGAACAAGATTACAGATGAAAAAGTTGAGTTAGGCAAGAAACTATATTTTGACCCTCGTTTATCTAAAAGTGGGATTATAAGCTGTAATACTTGTCACAATCTTGGGGAAGGTGGAGATGACGGTGTTTCTGCATCTATCGGTCACCAATGGACAGCAAATCCACACCACATAAATGCGCCTACTGTTTACAACGCTGTATTTTTTGACGCACAGTTTTGGGATGGACGTGCAGCAGATTTAGAAGCTCAAGCCCAAGGTCCTATGCAAGCTGCTCCTGAAATGTCAGCACCAAAAGGTCATGTTGCAGCAGTTGTAAATTCTATGCCAGAGTATGTAAAAGCATTTCAAGAAGCATATTCCAAAGATGTAAAAATCACTTTTGAAAAAGTTGCAGATACAATCGGTGTGTTTGAGAGAACACTAACAACGCCATCTGTGTATGATGACTTTTTAAACGGTAATAAAAAAGCAATGACTCAGGCACAAAAAGATGGTCTTAAAACATTTATAGACAAAGGGTGTACTTCTTGTCATAACGGTATCGCACTTGGCGGAGGTATGAATGTATTTAATGTTGTTGGCACATATGAATTTCAAAATGTAGGTGATTTCAATGGTGATGCAAACGGTATGGTAAAAGTGGCTTCACTTAGAAATGTTACGCAGACGGCTCCATATTTTCATAATGGTCAATACTGGAACTTAAAAGACGCTATAAAAGAAATGGGTCGTATTCAACTTGGTAAAACGATTACAGATAAAGAAGCAGCTTCTATTGAGAGTTTCTTTGGTGCTCTTGAAGGTAGAAAACCTGTGATGACAATTCCAATGTTACCAGCTTCGACGCTCACAACTCCAAAACCAGACATGAACTAAAACTATAGCAACTTTTAAGTTGCTATAGTCACTTTTCACATCATTTCTGAAAGAAATTTAATCTTCCCTGCTATAATCTACACATGAATATGACTTTATTTGCAATCGCTTTTTTAGGCGTTTTTATTTTACTTAATATGTATATATCTAAGAGATTAATCTCACATCTTGATGTAAAAGAGACTACTAA
>JAGXIA010000003.1 GCA_024635885.1 Helicobacteraceae bacterium
CTTTTGCAGATGAAAATTTAGATGATTTTGAATCACTCCTCAATGAAGTAAGCGATATTGCTACAAAAAAATCTTTAAATACAGACTACCTTCCATCGGTTGTAACCGTTGTTGATGCCCAAACTTACATAGACGGCGGTATACAAAATCTTGGTGAAGCTTTGGGCATGCTTCCTGGCATTCAAATGCAAATGACAGCTATGGGCTACACTACGACAACCGTCAGAGGCTTGAAAAATCCAAATGCCTACCTCTCTGATAAAATTAAACTACTTGTAGACGGCGTAGCAATTAATAATGAAGTAACTGGCAGTAGTAGTTTTTACATGGACTTTCCTATGCACTTGGTTGAAAAAATAGAAGTACTTCGTGGTCCTGCATCTACGATATACGGAGCAGGTGCTTTTTATGCAACTGTTAATGTTATAACAAAACTAGGGAACAGTAAAAACGAAAATCAAGTTTTTTTAGGTGCCGGAAGTTATGGGTATATTACAGCTGGAGCTAACTTGTTTGCAAAAGCGGGAGATTGGAATATATTTACTGATGGCTATTACCAAAAAAACAATAAATCCTTAGATTTCCAGAACTCTGATAATACACTAGAAACAGACAAGACAGAAGAAGAACTTAAAGATTTGTCTTTAGGCTTTAAAGCTACTCAGGGTGGTTTCGAATTTTTAACAAGATTTAAACATAATACCTCTGGAAACTTTTATAGTTTTGAGAATCAGCTTAATCCTATTGAAGATAAAGAACAAGAACATTCAAATACATACTTTTTTTCAGAACTTTCGTATAAAACATCAGTTAATGATTATAAGTTAGAAACAAAAGCTAATTTTTCATATAGAGAGCAAGATATAAGTGCCAATATATATTCAGTTAAAGATATGTCTGATAGATTTGCAGTAGTTGATATTGATATGCAAGAGGGTTTTGTATATCATGAAAAGTCACATGAGCAAAATTATGAAGTAGAGTCCATTCTGTCCCTTCCTGAAATAGCATCAAATGATATATTACTTGGAATAGGTGTTCATTATACAGAGATAATTAAAGATGATTTTTACAGTAGTGTAGAAAATGCAATTATTCTGAATAAGAATGCTATTTTAGCTCATCCAGCCTATAGTAATTTTAAATATAGAGAGAGTAAAGAACCCGCTTTTTGGGCAGATATGACACGAACACTTTTAAAAGATGATGTGAGCAGAACAAACTTTTATGCATATGCTCAAGATTTAATCTCTGTAAGTGATGATGTAGATATAGTTCTTGGACTAAGAACAGATAACTATTCAGACTTTGGTACACAGTTAAGCAAAAGGGCAGCTATTGTTTACAGAACAACCGATAAACTTGTATTAAAACTTCTTTACGGTTCTGCATTTCGTGTGCCTACATTTTCTGAAGCCTATCAAACTGGACATATTAATTTTCGTGCAGGAGATGAAAATATACTCCCAGAAGAGACAACTACTTATGAAGCGGCAGCTATATACTCTCCTAACATGTATAATAGATTTTCGCTAAATGTTTATTATTCGGACTTAAATAATGTAATAGATTTGGAAGAGGATCCATCTACATATACAGGCTATACAAATTATGCAGACAGATACAGTAAAGGTGTGGAGTTTGAGTACAATTTTAAAACAAGTATGAAACATAACCTTTACTTAAATGCATCATACATAGACGCACTTTACACTTTGCCGTATGAGCCAGATGCTGAGCAGTCCTTGATGGATCAGAGTATGCCTGACATATCTAAAATAATGTTAAAGGGTTTATATATTTATAGACCAATAAATAAACTCTCGTTTGGAACAACATGGAGATATTTTTCCCAAACAACTTCCACTGAACTACAATGGGTATTAGATGAATCAGACGAATATGATCCCACTGCAAAAGCTGTTCATATTTTTGATGAGACTGTTACTTATAGATTTTCCTCTGCTAGTGAATTAAGATTAACAGTAAAGAATATATTTGATGCTGATGTCAGAATGCCTAGTTATTATTACTGGACTGCAGATGGTGGCATAAAAAGAGAAGGGAGAAACTATTACCTTAGTTTTGTACAAAAATTTTAAGCATAAGTTCTTATAAAAACTTAAAGTGAGAGATACACTTGCAAGAAGAAGATAAAACTTATAAAATACATGTATAATCTGTCTATGAATATAAAAGACCTAGAAAATAAAAAAATATTGTTGTTTGGAAAGAGCAGGGCATTTAGTGCTGATGAGTTTGAAGCTCAGATGAAATTTCATAAAATCAGTGTCGTCAATGAATACAGTGATGATGTCGCCTTGATGGTTGATGGCAAGATGATGACACCGTATGAGCAAAATGCGAGTGATGAACTCTATGCACAAAAAAAAGCTGAACTGATATCTATAGATTTGCTGGAAAAAGAGTTGGCCGAACATATAGATGCCGATACTCTTCTGATGAGCTTGAAACTCTCCCACGATAAAGAACGCCTCAAAGGCTTTTTAAAAAATGCAATGATCAGTGATGACATTTTTTTACGCTTACTTAAGATGTACTCATGGGGCGGCGAAGATTTTTTTGAAAATGATGACAACAGAGATGTAACAGCAGCGCTGATAGTCAGGTTTTATAAGAAAATAGAGAGAAACCATAATGTTCAGTATGCAACGCTTGGACTTATGCACCTAATAGTCCAATGTACAAATGAAAAGCTTATAGAAGCCATATCTTCACTTGAACCGCTTCAAAGAAGTTTTAAAAATAACGACAAAGATGCCAACTATAAAATCATAACATCCATAGCAACACACTACATAACACCTCCAAACGTACTCTCAAAACTTGTAAGAGTCTCAAATGTCTATGTAAAAACTTTAATAGCTATGAGAGCAAATTGCCCGAGTAATATACAAACCCAACTGTATGAAAACGGTGCAGAAGATGTTTTAGAAGCACTTTCTTATAATAGCGATTTAGATAAAAACTTATGCGCAAAAATGATAGCAAATAAAACCTATGCTCAAAATATAGCTACATATATTAGACTTGACGATGAAATATTTGACATGTTGTCCTTACAACACAGGGTTGATTTAGCACATAATGAAACCTTGACTTTGAGAATGCAAAAAGCTCTAATTTCAATTCATGATGAAAATATTATGCTGGCTTTATCTTCAAACAAGAAACTCGATAAGAATATAGTTGAGAAACTCTTTTCAGATATATCTGAAGAAGTTCATACTAACCTTTACGCAAATATTAATACCCCAAAAGAGAGACTGGAACAAGCCTATAAGAATAAAGCCTATCATCATTCTTTATCATGCAACACAAACACGCCCGAACATATTTTAAAAAAACTCTCTGAGTCCAATGATTCTAATATTTTAGAAGCCTTAGCTAAAAATCCGAGCACTCCGGTTGAGGTTTTATACCAACTGCAACTTGACAGCCGTTATGAAAGGTATGTAAAAGAGAATCCAGCATTTGGCAAACATATTCAAACTGAAAATATTGGCTGGGAAGTTTAAAAAGGAACATATTTGAAAGCATCAAATCTTACAAAGACCATACAGTCTTTAATAGAACAAAAAGTACCAACTTTTCTTTGGGGAGCACCAGGAATAGGAAAATCATCAATCGTAAAGCAGATTTCACAAGATAAAAATATAGGCTTTATAGACTTGCGACTCGCACTTATGGACCCGACAGATTTAAAAGGAATTCCTTTTTATGACAAAGAATCTCACACAGCGCTTTGGGCACCTCCCGCATTTTTACCAAGCAAGGGCGAGGGAATTCTATTTTTAGATGAACTCAACTCTGCGCCTCCGAGTGTTCAGGCTTCTGCTTATCAGCTTATTTTAGACCGCAGAGTCGGAGAGTATGTTCTTCCCGATGGCTGGGCGATTGTTGCTGCTGGAAATAGAGAGGGCGACAGAGGTGTGACTTACAGAATGCCGAGTCCTCTTGCAAACAGGTTCGTGCATTTTGAGATGGAAGTCGATGTTGATGACTGGAAATATTGGGCTTATAAAAAAGAGATAGACGAGAGAATCATCGCTTACATCAGCTACAAAAGCGAACACCTTTTTACTTTTGACGCAAAAAGTGATGTTAAAAGTTTTGCAACTCCAAGAAGTTGGGAATATGTAAACAGTGTGCTAAAGAGTTCTATAACTGATGAGCTTCTTTTAGACTCTCTCTCAGGTGCAGTAGGAAAAGATGTCTCAGTAGGCTTTTTAAGCTTTTGTAAGGTGATGAACAAACTGCCTGACATTAAAAATATTCTGGCATGTGGAAATGGTGAATACAGCGAAGAAGTTGATGTACTCTATGCTTTAAGTACAGGACTCGTAAGCGCACTTTTAAAAGACAACACAGAACAAAATCTGGAAAACCTACTCACCTACACTTTAGAGTTAAAGAGTGAGTTTGCCGTTATGGTTGTCCAAGACCTCCAAAGAAACGGTGTGACTATGGAGAGTTCTGCAGTTTTTAAAGAGTGGGTAAGAAAATTCGCTTATCTTTTAGCGTAGTTTCCACATGCCAAAGCTAGATAAAAAAATCTCTCAGGCAAAAGCCAAACTTTTAGTTGATTACCCTTATTTTGGGACGCTCGCTTCACAACTTGAACTTGCAGTAAATGAAAATATTGAAGCCTTCAAGTGTGATGGTAAGAAGCTAGAATATAACGACGATTATTTAGACGCTCTTGAACTTAGCGAAATAGAATTTATTTTGGCAAATGGCGCTATGCATCAGGCTCTTGCACATGAGAGCAGAAAAAATAATCGTAGCGGATGGCTTTGGCAGATGGCGACAGACATGGCTATTAACGATATGCTGGTTGAAAACGGTATGGAGTTACCTTATGGAGCGCAGTACAGAGTCCGTTTTAAAGGTATGTATGCCGAAGAGATCTATGCTGAACTCAAAAGTGACATGATTCGTGAAGAAGATAATCTGGAGTATGAAGCAGATGATTCGGATGATGTTCAAAACAACCCTGAACAAAAGCAAAACGATAAACAAGAGCAAACAAAAGAAGAACTAGAATCAGAAATACTCCAAGAACAACTCGCAGCCGAGCAGGCAATAAGTCTTTTAGCAGGAGAGTTTAAAAAAGGCGAAGCTCCAAAGACTATAGAGCGCTTTTTTGAACTTGATTACTTGGGAAAAATCGACTGGAGAGAAGAGCTAAAAGTAGCTATAGACAGATTTCATAAAGACGACTATGTCCTCATTCCCCCTAACAAAAAGTTTTTGTATTTAGGCATTTATCTGCCCTCTTGTGTAAGCAACAGGTTTAAGTTAGTTATAGCCGTTGACAGTTCAGGTTCGGTTGATGAGAAACTTTTAAATGAGTTTCTCAGTGAGATAAATTTTTTAATGAGTACAGTTGGAAATTACCAGATAGATTTACTTGTTTGTGATGACAAAATACATTCTCACCATACTTTTTACAGTGGAGATTCTTTAGAGTGCAAACTCCAAGGGAGTGGAGCAACCGACTTTAGACCTGTGTTTGAGTTTATAGACAAAGAGCTTGAAGATACAAAACTGCTTCTGTATTTCACAGACCTGCAAGGGAAGTTTCCACATGCCGAGCCTGTTTACGATGTCAAGTGGATAAGCCCAAAAGAAGAAAGTGTCCCTTTTGGAGAGATTATAGTTTTAAATTAATTGCAAGCAATCTGGTTTCTGCCGTTTCGTTTTGCATTGTGAAGCATTAAATCTGCTTGATTTACTGTGTCATCGAGTGTGTCTTCATTGTTCGTGACAAGACCTATAGAAATAGTGAACTTTATTTTTTCACCATTATCTGACTCTGTTACACTGCTCGCAGTCTTTGTCCTGAGTCTTTCCAAAATAGCCATGGCATCAGATGCAGATATATTTTTGAGAAGAATACAAAATTCTTCCCCGCTAAAACGGGCTACTATATCGTGCTCATTTGTATTTGCTCTTAAAATATTAGCCAAATCTACTATGGCTTTGTCTCCCGTGTCATGACCGTGAGTATCGTTTATTTTTTTAAAATGGTCTATATTTATCATGGCAATGGCGAAACTTTCTCCCTCATGCACAGCATTTAAAAAATATTCCCCGGCATTCTTGTAAAAATATCTGCGGTTATAAAGCCCTGTTAAAAAGTCTCTGTTTGCATGGTTTGTAATGATATGAATATTTTCCAAAGCTTCTATGGAATTGTTCACGCGGCATGAAAACTCCTCTTTAGAAAATGGTTTTTTAATATAGTCATTTGCACCATGCTTTAAAAACATAGCAATGATTTCATCATTTTCGTTTGATGAGAGAGCGATTATACTCAGGTCATTTTTATTGTATGATTTTCTAATCTCACGGGTTAGTTCAAGCCCGTCCATTACAGGCATATTATAATCTGTAAGTACTAAAGTGATATCCGGATGTGTCGCAATCATACCGAGTGCTTCTTCACCGTGGGCAACGGTAATCACATGGAAAAAGAGGTTTTGCAGCATTGTCTTCATCTGTTTACGAATAACCATAGAGTCATCTACAACCAGGACTTTGTGTTTTTGATTTTTTTGTAATCTTTGAATTGTGTTGACTATATAGTGAATATCATCTACCCCAACTTTGGTGACATAGTCTATGATGTTTTTCTTCATCATGTTTTCTCTGAATTTTTTATCTATATTTCCACTGAGAACTATTACACGGTTCTCTTTTTTCAAAAGATAATCTACAACTTCGCCATTTGGAGCATCGGGTAGATTAATGTCTGTTACAACTAAAAAATATTTATACTTTTTTAAAAACAGTTTGGCTTCAGAGAGTTGATAAGCAACATCAACTTCTAACTTCAACTCAGAGTGTATTTTTTTTGCCATCAGCTTTGCGAGTGTTTTATTGTCTTCAATTACCAGAATTCTATTCATTTTTTGTTTAAACCCCATATAATTTTTTATTGAATATTGTACTGTTTTTAGCTCTATTTATACATATTAAAGATATTATTTTTTTATGAATTACTTAAATGTTACTATTGATAAATTAAAACAAAAACAAAACATTTTTTTAACCGGCGGAGCAGGTGTCGGAAAAACAACAATTACAAGAGAAGTAATAAAATATTTTGAAGAAGATGCGAAAAAAGTCGCAAAACTTGCTTCTACGGGGATGGCTGCTACACTTATTGGCGGGCAGACTCTGCATAGTTTTTTAGACTTGGGCATAGCGTCTGATTTGCAAGAGTTAGAGCTTAAAGGCAAACTTGAACTCAACAAAAAAGCAAAAAAGATTATACACAGCATGGACCTGCTTGTTATAGATGAAATATCTATGGTAAGTGACACTCTGCTTGACATGATAAGGCTCAGACTTACTCAGGCTGATTTTCAGGGCTCTTTGCTTTTTGTAGGTGATTTTTTACAACTTCCTCCTGTAGTTCGTGGATACGGGGAAGTGAAATTTGCTTTTGAATCTCTTGCCTGGAAAGAGTTCTCCTTTGAGATTATAGAGTTGACGCACATCTACAGAACAGATGACAAAGAGTTTATTGAACTTTTAAACAGTATACGCTTTGGTCATATAGATGAGCAGATACATAACCATTTAAATCAGTACATAAAACCTCTTCCAAATGATCTGAGTGAATTCACATTTTTGTTTGGAAAAAATGAAACTGCTTCAAGACACAACAAAGCACAGCTTGCTTTTATAAATGACGAACTTTTTGTAAAAGAAGCGCAAATAATCAAACATCTCAAAACTGCAAAAGATGTTGAAGTAGAGAGGTTTATGAATGATGCCAGAATAGAAAAAGAGCTGGACTTGAAAATAGGGGCTCCTGTTCTTTTTACAAGAAATTCATGGAACTATTTCAACGGTGAGAGAGGCATTATTGTAAACATAGACGCTACTTTTGTTTATGTCAAAAAAAGTGATGAAAAAGTGGTAAAACTCGAAGCAGTCGCTCAAAGTAAGGGCATGTGGAAAGAGAAAATAATAGAGGGTAAAAAAGAGATGCTAGAAGAGAGCCTTTTTACAATTTACCAGTTTCCAATCAAGCTGGCTTTTGCAATAACAATTCATAAATCACAAGGGATGAGTATAGAAGATTTAATCATCGAGACAAATGAGATTTTTGCTCCATCACAGTTCTATGTTGCACTTTCGCGTAGTTCCAATCCTAAACGTTTAAACCTTATTGCACCAAGAAAGCAGTGGTACGAACTGGCTTTTGTGAACCATAAAGCTACACAGTTTGTAAAGGCTAAGAATTGTTAAAGTCTATAGACAGAGGTGTTTTGTATATGCTTATCGGTGCTCTTTTTTCAGCACTCAACGGCGCTGTTGCTAAAATACTCTCAGATGATTTGAGTGCTTTAGAGATTGTTTTTTATCGTAATATTATTGGTGTTATTATAATACTGTACGCCCTCAAACATACTGCTCCAACACTAAGCGGCGGAAAATTTCATATGCTTTTCATACGAGGTTTATTTGGCTTTTTGGCAATGATACTTTTTTTCTATACCATTACAGTCATACCGCTCGGCGAGGCAATCACACTCAACAAAACTTCTCCGCTTTTTGTAACACTTTTAGCCTATTATTTTTTAAAAGAGCACTTAA
>JAGXIA010000062.1 GCA_024635885.1 Helicobacteraceae bacterium
GATTTTATAAAGTCAATGTGGATAGGTTTCAGATTTGACCTGCGTATGTCTGTACTTATGATTCTTCCTTTGTTTTTTTTAGGCGGCATAAAATGGTTTAGTCCTTTTAAATATGATTACGCACGTTATGTATGGCTCTCATATCTAACTGCTGTATTTGCTTTTTATGGCATGTTTTATGTCTTTGATTTTGGACATTATGCATACTTAAACACCAGAGTTGATTTTACGGCACTGAGATTTATTGAAAATGCTGCAATTTCAGCTGAAATGGTATGGGAAAGTTACCCTGTTATCTGGATTGCTATAGGCATATTATTTGTTAACGCCCTTTTTGTATATTTAACAAATAAACTTTTTATAAAAGTTGCAAACCAGAGTACTCCAAAGTTAACTTTAACAAAAGGGTTTGCATTTGGATTTGCTGCTTTTTTAGTGCTTTTGGTAGCAGGATATTCTAAATTATCCCAGTATCCGCTTCGTTGGAGTGATGCTGCTTTTTCAAAACATCCCTTTGCTACCCAACTGGCATACAATCCGGTACATTACTTTTTTGACACTTGGAAAAATGGTCGAGTCTCTTATGATAAAAACAAAGTAAGAGAGTACTATCCGCTTATTGCTGATTATATCGGGGTAAAAGATGTCAATACAACTTCACTTAATTTCAATAGGGAAATAAAACCATTGCATCAAGTGGGTGAAAAACCAAATATAGTTTTAGTGTTATTAGAATCATTTGCAGCTTATAAGTCTAGTGTATCAGGCAACCCACTGGACCCATCTCCTCAATTAAATAATCTTGCTAAAAATGGAATATATTTTAAAAATTATTTTACGCCTGCGACAGGAACGGCCCGTTCTGTTTACTGTACTTTAACAAGTCTCCCGGATGTGGAACTCAAAGGCACTTCAAGTCGTAATCCTTTGATAGTAAACCAACACTCAATCGCTCATGATTTTAATGGGTATGAAAAGGCTTATTTTATAGGCGGATCAGCTTCATGGGGTAACATAAGAGGTTTATTGAATCAGTCTATGGACCATTTACACCTTTATGAAGAGGCTGATTATGAGGCTCCAAGAACTGATGTTTGGGGAGTCTCAGATTTTGACCTTTTTACAGAAGCAAATAAAGCTTTACAAACTATGAAAGAACCGTTTTTTGCTGTCATTCAAACTTCAGGAAATCACAGACCTTATACGATTCCCGACAATAGCGGTGGCTTTGAAATAAGAAAAGATGTAAGTCAGGAAGAAGTTCAAAAGTATGGTTTTCAGTCAGTTGAAGAATATAACTCATTTAGATTTATGGATTATTCTATTGGGCATTTTATGAAACTAGCGAGAAAGAGTGACTACTATAAAAACACTATCTTTGCATTTTGGGGCGATCATGGAATCTCTGGTAGTACTGGTCAGCATGTAACACCAGGTGAAAGTTCATCTACCTTAGACCTTGGGGCTTTAAGAGTACCCTTTGTAATCTACTCTCCACTTATCAAAGAGCCAAAAGTTTATGATAAGGTTGTATCAGAAGTAGATGTATTACCAACTATAGCCTCATTAGCCAATATTAAATATACTGCAACAACTTTGGGACGTGATATGTTCGATAAGAGATATGATGATAAAAGATATGCCTTCAGTATTACGCATTCATCAAATCCACTTATAGGACTTATTGGTGAGAAATACTACTTTAGAACAAGAGCAGATGGAACAAATGCCGCTCTATATGACATATACAGCGATAATCCTTTAGAAGATCATTCCAAGGGTAATGAAGAGTTAGTTAAAAAGATGAAAGATTTGACTTTTGGTATCTATGAGACATGCAAATATATACCTAATTTCAACAAGAGAGAAACTTTAGATAAATAGTCTAAAGTTCTTTCAAGTAGAGTTGAATATTAGAGTTTACTTCGATCTATTTCCACTCCGCCATCTTCGAGAGTATAAATGAGATCAGTAGTATTGAGTTTATCAAAATTAGCAATCATGATTTTTTTGAGGTAATCTTTTTCTGCTATTTCTGCTCTCAATAAGCTACCGGCGAAAATTCCTTTTTTATCAAGAACTAAAGAAGTAATATCATGATCCATTTGTATATGGTTCATTAAATCTTTAATGTCAGTTTCAAAAATAGAACTTAGCATTGAAAACATACCGGCTAAATAAGCTTTATCCTTGTGTTTAGCATCAGCATCAGCTTCCATTCTTTCTGCTCTTTTTAAAGCTAAGGCCAAGATAGTCTGAGAAGCAGGATTTTTAGAAACTTCAGAGTATAAATATACCAAGAGCCATCTTAACAGCTTGTCTCTGCCCATTAAAGTAATTACCTGAGTCAAAGACTCTATCTGTACGTTAAAATGCTTAGAATTATTAAAAAATTGAACAAGTTTATAAGATAAGTCAGGCTGTTTCTTTATAAAAAACTCCAACTGTCCAGTACTATTGTCGTTCTTAATAATTTTTATTAACTGTAATATAATAATCTGAGCCGGTTCTTTTGATCCGATGATTTCCATTATTTCAGGTTTATCTAAATAATAACCCTGAAAATAATCAAAGCCCATCTCAAAATATTTTCTATAATCTTCTTTTGTTTCAATATTTTCAGCTAACAATTTAATTCGGCTGCCTTTAAACTTAGTCATTACTTTTTCTAGATTTTCAGGGTGAGACAAGGAAACATCCATCTTAATAATATCAATAAAATTAAATAATCTATTGAATTTTGCAATCATTTTGGCACTTGAATCAAAATGCTCGATTGACAACTTGAATCCTCGTTTTTTATACTGTATTATTTTTGCAACTATCTTGTCCGATAAGTCTATATTTTCTGATAAATTAAAAATAAATCTATCTTTATCCAAAACATCTAAAATTCCTTTTAACAGAGTTTCTTCATTCACATTTATAAAAGCTAAATTTTTTTGTCCGAGTAGTGTATTTAATTCCTTACTTGTAATAGAGCTTATGATTAATTTTGAGACCTCTTTAACGGCGGCTGATAAGCCTGTCTCATTATCTAAACTGTCTCTAAAAAGAAGTTCATAAGCATATAATTGATTTTTTTTATCAAATATTTTTTGTTTAGAAATATTAATTATATTCATCAGATACACCTTTTGTTTTTTATATTATATCATTTTCTATACTATAGCGTTTAAGTAATCAAGACTAATTATATTCTGAGGTACAAGTTTATTGATGCCGGTTATACGTGGTGGAAGCCTTGTTTTGTTAATGATGCTTTCATGTAAAAAATATCTACTGTAGACATATCCTTTCTCACTGTAAGAGGTTTTTTAATGTTTTTGCAAAAGTTTCAAAAAAAGTTTCATCATCTCAGGCAAGGCATTGGGGTCTTGCGCAGTGATGATGTTTTCATCTTGCTCTACACTCTTGTTCGTGTAAAAAGTGCCCGCATTTTCGATGTCATCTTTTATGGAAGGAAAAGATGTCACTTTTTTGCCTTTTAGTATTCCTGCTGAAATCAAAAGTGAAGGACCATGACAAACAGCGCAAACAAGTTTTTTTGTATCATAAAATGATTTGACAAAGGCTGTCATCTCCGGATTTGTTCGTAGTCCATCAGGAGCATAACCACCGGGAACATAAACACCATCATACTCGCTGCTGTTTAAATCCTGGACTACATGTGTAGCTTTTATGCTTGTCCCATGTTTTGCTGTGTAAAGAGTTTTTTTTTCTCCCACGATATCTACAACGATATCTGCTTCAAGAAGACGATAATAAGGATAAATAAACTCTGAATCTTCATACATATTATCTATAAGTATTGCAATTTTTTTCATTTTTTCATTCCTCTTTTTAGTCATTTTCTCTTGTATATGCTGCATAAAGTTAAGATTATTTTTTAAAACCTCTTTTTTAATTAAATCTTAATTTTAAAGCTCGATCAGACATCTTTTTTACTAGCTCCTAATCTTGATTCCAACAATATTGTATCAAAAAATATTAATATTTAACAATTAATATTTAATTTTAGCTAGGTAAAGTCCATTACTTGGGGCTGGTTTAATTTTGTAGTTATTTGTACATGCCAACTGTTCTTTAATCTCATCTGCATTTAGTTTTAAAAGTGCCCCGACCATAAGACGTATTTGACTTCTTAAAAAACCATTGGCTTCAAAGTTTAAAACAATAGTGCCTTTATGCTCATAAGCAAAAGCTTTGTAGATAATTCTTCTTGTAGAGTTAACATCACTTCCTGTTTTCATAAAAAACTTGAAATCGTGTTCTCCTACAAATAGTTTTATATTTTTTTGTATATTTTTAAAATCTATATCTTCAACAAAGGTAATAAAGTTAGTTTCAAAAGGATTACTTTTTTCGTTTTTAATTATATACCTGTAAACGCGTTTTTTAGCACTGTATCTGGCATGAAAGTTGTTATCTACTGCTTTGATGTGTTTGACTTGTATGGACACAGGGAGCATACTGTTTAGAACTCTTTGAAACTTCTGTAAATCGTTCCAAAACTCCGGTAAATCAATGTGGCAAACTTGACCGGTAGCATGCACGCCTTTATCTGTCCTGCCAGAAGCTATGACTCTATACTCAATCCCAAGTTTAGATAAAACATATTCCAGATTTCCAAAAATAGTATTGGTAGTCTCTTTTTGAATTTGTGAACCTAAAAAGAAAGTTCCATTATAGGCAAGGGTTAAGGCGCATCGCATTTAAAACCTGGCAACTATTTTTTTTCTGTAGATGATATAGGTTACAATAAGCCAAGTAATAGCGACTACCGGAATGGTATAAAACGCTAAAATACCTTGCAAGCCTAAAGTTGCTCCATAGTAAGCCAAAACACCTAAAAACAAGTAAAGATAAACTCTCCCTTTTTGATGTCTGACATGAACTACTCCTATACTTGCAACTAAAAAAAGACTGATTATAGGAAATATGCTTAATAGAGTATCTGTTATAAACATATGCGTTTTACTCTCTTTTCTATCTTCTGATTTCCAATATTCTAAAGGAGTCCTGTATTTAGTTAAGTCCGTTATCATCGTGTCATTTATATGCATAATTTCAAAATTGATTTGTGAGAATTTTTCTTTTGAGTAACTGTAACCCTCACCATCGGAGAGTTTTAACCTCAATATTCCAGAATCATTAATGATTTCCGCTTTTTTTGCACTTATTAGTATTTCTTCTTTTTTATCTTTATTAAATAAAAATACATCTGCATAGGTTCCATCAGGATTGTTTGTTCCAACATAAAGCAGCCAGTTTCCAAAACTATGCCCAAATTCAGAAGCAGAGAGGTTAAACTTTGCTTGACTTTTCTTATATGAAATAAAATTACTGGACAAAACAGTGGCATGTGGAAAGAGAATAAAGAAGTTGAAAGAAAGTAAAATAGACAGAAGAAGTGCTGGTCTAAAGAGTGTTTTTATTATAAAATTTGGACGGATTCCTAGTGAAAAAAGAACAACTATTTCATTATCGGTGGAGAGCTTAAAAATAGAAAGAACGGCCGCTATAAAAAAGGTGATGGGAAGAGTATAAAACAAAATTTCCGGTAAAACAAAGAAGTAAAGCTTTGACATTTCCCAAAGAGAGAGTTGAATTACAGCTGTATATGTTGCAAGTTTTATAAGAAAAATTACCGAAGCAATTGCAAAAAGCGGTAAAAAAATTGATAAGAACAGTATAGACAGGTTACTTATAATATATTTTCTGAGTCTTTCCATGCTTAGTAAGTTGCCTCAATATAAGCTAAAATAGGGTTATCAAGCATATAAACAATAAAAGTAGAGAGTGCTAAAAAAGGAACGAAGGGAACAGTATTATCATCTTTTGACCTATTTCTAATAGCGAGCATCACAGGCAATGCTAAAACGGCAGAAAAAAAGATTGCAAAGAGTGTTAATTTAATTCCAAGCAGAGCACCCATTGTCGCTGCAACCATAATATCACCTTCTCCTAATGCTTCAATGAAAGGGTAGGGATGGTAATTATGACTCCAAGAAGTTACATTCTTTTTAGCCTCTCTATGAGCTGATGAAGTGAGTATATATGAAAGAGAAAATCTCAGTAGTGTAAACCCGCCGGCAAAGATGAGTGCATGATGCAAGTTTGCAAATATGCCGCCTATACTCCATGCTCCTAAAATTGCAAAAAGCATTGCAAGAAGGTTTAAGGAGTCTGGAACCATTTTGTACTTAAAATCTATAAGCGAAAGAGCCAGAAGCATTAAAAAACTTAGCGCGATTAACAGTATAGGGATGCTAAGTCCAAACTTAAAAGCTAATGCTAAAAAAATCAAACCTGAAAATAATTCTACCAAAGGATACTGTACAGAAATTTTAGAGTGACAAAATGAACATTGACCTCTCAGGAATACCCATGAGAGTATAGGTATGTTATGCCAAGGTTTTAGTTTGCTTTGACATGAGAAACAGTGAGAGGCAGGAAAAAGTATGCTCTCATTTTTTGGAATTCGTAAAATTACAACATTTAAAAATGAGCCAAGCACAGCTCCTAAGATAAATGAAATTATAAGTTGTTCAATCATTTTAATCCCCCAAATCGACGTTCAATTTTTGTAAATTTTTTTATAATATTTTCTAAATCATTTGATGTAAAATCAGGCCAGAGAGTGTCAATAAAGAAAAGTTCCGCATAAGCTGACTGCCAAAGTAAAAAGTTTGAAAGTCTGTGGTCTCCGCCTGTTCGTATAAGCAAATCAACATTATGTTTACAGTCGAGTGCATTACTGAGCATAGCTTCTGTAATATCACCTTCATAGTTTTTTATCTTGTTTATAGCTCTTAAAATTTCATCTTGTGCCCCATAGTTTAGTGCAAGCGACTGAACAAGCCCGTCACAGTGGAGAGTTTTTTCTTTGACATCTTTTATAGTCTTTTGAAGTGATTTGGAAAAAGCTCTTATGTCGCCAATAGGCTCAAAGCGAACATTATTTTCAAGATAAGCCGGCAACTCATTTTTTAAGTAATTTTCCAAAAGCTTCATTAAAAATTCAACTTCCAAACGTGGTCTTTTCCAGTTTTCTGTAGAAAAAGCATAGAGCGTGAGTCTTTCTATGTCTTTGTTATTTGAGCAGTAGGTTGTTATCTCTTTAACAACTCTTGCTCCGGCTTCATGACCTTTAACTCTTTTTTTTCCTTGAATCTCAGCCCAACGACCATTGCCATCCATAATAATTGCTATGTGTTTTGCTCTATTCATATAATTTCCAAGAAGTTTTTGATTTTGTCATTGTACCTTTTTTCGTTTATAAAAGACCAATTTTACTTATAAACTCTTTGCATACTCTAAAATGCCAAAGGATACTTCCAGTTTATTGCCATGAGGAATTGACTCTACTTTTTGATGAGTAATAAACTCTATCTTATTTGTATCGCTTCCAAAATCAGAAGAGTCTTTGAGTACATTTAAACAAACGGCATCTATATTTTTAGCTTTTATCATTTCTGAAGCCTTGGATATAGCCTTAAATTCGTCCATCTCAGCTTTAAAGCCGACAGTCGTAATATCTGCTTTATCTATAGAACTTAAGATATCGGTATTCTTTTTTAAACGAAGTTCAAACTTCTCACCAAGTACTTCTTTTTTGAGTTTACCATTTTGAGTAAATTCTGGAATATAGTCACTTACAGCGGCTGCCATAAACAAATATGGCTTTTTCTCGATAAGGTGTATGTGCTCATCTTTTACAAGAGTAGCTTTTGAGAGTTTGCCTTTTTTAGCAATACGAATAGAGGCTGTTAAATAATCCATCATATCTTCTGTGTCAGTCACTTCTATGGTATGCATACTTTTTGGTAGCTCAGTGTCAAATCTTGTAGCGATTATATTTACATCTGCACCTTTACAGTAAAGTGCAGTAGCAAGACTTGAAGCCATCTTACCGCTGGAAAAGTTAGAGAGGTAACGAACATCATCTATTTTTTCAATAGTTCCACCACCTGTAACTA
>JAGXIA010000063.1 GCA_024635885.1 Helicobacteraceae bacterium
GATGATGGTAAAATTGTTATTGTTGACGCTATTAAAAGAAAAAGTGTTGATGAAAATGCCTGTTTTCTTAAATACGGTGTCACTCCTAAGCAGTTTATAGATTATCAATCAATTTTGGGTGACAGTGCCGACAATGTTCCTGGTGTCAGGGGTATTGGTAAAGTGGGAGCAGAGAAACTTTTAGTTCAGTACGGAACACTTGATAATATTTATGCAAATATTGAAGAGATTAAACCTCCCGGGATTCAAAAAAAACTTATAGATTCTAAAGTAGCAGCCTACATGTCAAAAGAGCTTGTTACGCTTAAAGATGACATACTCGAAGATTTTGATTTTGAAGAGTATAAGATGAATATTGATCATCCGTTTTTAAATATATATGACGAGCTTGTAAAGTATGAACAAAATGCTATTTTGAGAAGTCTGCATGCTAAGAATATGGTAAGTGATGAGACAAAACAAAATGCAATTGTAAAACAAGAAGTTGTAAGTCAAGAGACAAGAAAAATAGAATTTAAAGCAACTCTCCTAACAGATGCAAAACAGTTGAATGAAATTTTAAGCACTCTTGATGAAGAGACAATTGTAGCCTTTGATACAGAGACTACAGGTCTTGATTACAACAAAGACAAGCTGGTTGGTTTTAGTTTTTGTATGAATGAAAGTGAAGCTTATTATGTGCCTTTTGCACATTTTTATCTTGGAGTGCCGGAACAAATAAATGAAGAAGAGATTAAAAAGGCGATAAAAAAGATTTTTAATTCAAAAGTTGTCGGGCATAATATAAAATTTGACCTTCATTTTGTGAGCAGATTTTTACAAGATGATGAGTTGAATGTATATTGTGACAGCATGATTTTAGCTTGGCTTATAAACCCTGAGAGTGCTTTGTCACTTGATAAACTTGCAGACAAATTACTGAACCACACTATGGTCGCGTTTAAAGAGACAGTGAAAAAAGGTGAAACTTTTGCCGGTGTTGAAATTGAAGATGCCTGTAATTATGCTGCCGAAGATGCCTTTATCACTTTGAAATTATTTAATCTTTTTCTTAAAAAACTAGAGCTTCAAGATGCAACGCATCTTATAGAAGAAGCTTGGCATGTGGAAATACCTTTTATTACTACGCTTTTAACTATGGAAAAAATTGGTATAAAGGTTGATAGTTCATTTTTAGAAAATTTTTTACTGGAAGTTAAAGATACTATTTCTGAATTAACAAAAAGCATATATGATAAAGCTGGCAGTGAGTTTAACATCAACTCGACGCAACAGCTCGGTGTTATACTTTTTGAACATCTGGGACTGCCTGTTGGCAAAAAAACAAAAACTGGTTATTCGACCGATGAGAAAGTTTTGAGTTCGCTTAAAGATAAGCATGAAATCATTCCTATGCTTTTGGAATATCGTGAAGTACATAAGCTCTATTCTACTTATATTGAGCCACTTTTAAAGCTCTCTAAAGAGAGTGAAGACAGCAGAATTCACACTTCATTTGTTCAAACCGGAACAGCAACAGGGCGATTGAGTTCTAAAAATCCAAATTTACAAAATATTCCGACAAGAACACCTCTTGGTGCAAGAATAAGAGAAGCATTTGTAGCGCCAGAAGGTAAAAAACTGGTCGGCATAGATTATTCTCAAATAGAGCTCCGCCTTCTTGCACATTTTACGCAAGACAAAGTTTTGGTAGATGCTTTTAAAAATGACAAAGATATTCATATGCAGACAGCCATAGCACTTTTTGGCGAAGAAGAAGCTGCCACTAAAAGAGGGGTTGCAAAAACAGTAAACTTTGGACTTTTATATGGAATGGGACAAAAGAAACTATCAGACACACTTGGTATAACAACAAAAGAGGCCAAGGAAATCATAGATAGGTACTTTGAAAGCTTTTCAACAGTAAAAAGCTACTTCCGCTCTATTGTAGATAACTCAAAGGAATACGGCTATGTAGAAACACTTCTAAAACGCCGCAGATATTTCGACTATGATAATGCAACACCAATGTTTAAAGCAGCATTCGAGAGAGAATCGGTTAACAGTGTATTTCAAGGAAGTGCCTCTGACCTTATAAAACTCTCTATGAATAAAATTCATGAGGTAATTAAAGAAGAAAAGTTAAATGCAAAAATGCTTCTTCAAATTCACGATGAGCTTATTTTTGAAGTTAATGCAGACGAAGCAGAGGCTTTAGGAAACAGATTCAGAGACATAATGGAAAATATTATGGAGCTGAATGTTCCTCTAAAAGCCAGTCTGAATATTGGCAATAATTGGGGTGAACTAAAATAGTTCGCTCAATTTTTTTCGGCTGTACCACCATAAAAATATTCCTGCAGAAGATACAATAGCAACCAGTCCCAGCCATATATACATAATACTAAACTCCAAACTGGCAAATAAGCTAAAAAGGGCTATAGGTGCCAGAAGTTGACGATAAACACTGACCGGGAAAATTATGGCTGGTTTATTGATGCCTTGAAGCATAGAGATATAGATAAAAATCATCACAAACCCAAAAAATGCAAAGCCTGAAATACGAAGATAAAAAGCACTCTGGTGTATCACTAAAATATCACTGCTGAGTAAAGATGAAAGTTCCGGTGCAAAAAGTAAAAAGATTGCAATAGCAAAAGCACTTATAATAAAGCCGTATTTGAGAGCTGTTTTTGTACTTGTATCAATTCTCTCATAAGTTCTAGCACCATTGTTTTGAGAGACTATTGCAAGTGTGGCAATGCCAAGGCCGACAATCGGCATTAAAAATATCTGCTCAATTCTCATCCCTATTCCAAATCCTGCAACGGCCTCTTTGCCAAAAGGGGCTACAAAGTAGGTGATAATATACATCCCAAATGCCATCATAAACATGTTCATACTTGGTGCAAAGCCTTGTAATAAAAACTCTTTTATCACCACTGTGTCAAGTTTGAACTCGCTGAAGCCTACATAGAGCTTAGTCTTGTTTAGTTTGTAAAAAAGATATGCCATCGTTATAAATTCTGAAATTATCGTCGCTAGTGCTATGCCTTTTACCTGCATATTAAAATGTTTTACAAAAAGATAATCAAGTACAATATTTAAAAGTGCTGTAAAAATTAAAATATTTCTAAAAGAGACTGTATCTCCAGTTGCGTTGAGCAGGGCATTAAAGAAAAAAGAGCCTATAAAAAAGAATGAAGCATAGAGTATAAGGTTTATATATTCGAGTGTTTCTGCTTTATAGCTTGCATCACCAAGTGCATCAACTAAATAAGGGACGCTGAGAACACCAAATACACTTAAAAATAATGATAAGATAAGAGCAAAAACTATACTGTTTAAAGCTATATGTTGCGCCTTTTTTGTGTTTTTTTCTCCCAAAGCATTTCCAACTAAAGAAGTGACAGCTTCACTCATGCCAATAGCAATAGCTAAAATCATAAAAAATACAGAAGCTGACAAAGAGAGAGCAGCCAAGGCTTTAGTAGAGATAATACCTGCAAAATAAGTGTCAGTCACGTTAAACATAGTATGGAAAAAATAGCCTATAATAGCAGGAATAGCCAGTTTTGCTAAGTGTGTATTTATAGAACCTTGGGTTAAATCAGTATGCATTTATCTCTTTTATGTAAAATATCAGTAATTATAACCATAAGTTCTTAGTCATAAAGGACTTAAAAGGATTAAATAAATTATGAAATACAGATACATAGGAAAAACAGGTCTCAGAGTCAGCCCCATTTGTATGGGAACTATGACCTTTGGTACACAGACCCCAGATGAAAAAGTTGCCTTTGAAATTATGGACAAAGCTTACGAGGCCGGTGTGAACTTTTTTGATACTGCTGAACTTTATCCGGTTCCTCCATCGGGGAAATTAGCCGGTTTAACAGAAGAGATAGTTGGGCGCTGGTTAAAAACAAAACCACGTGAGAGCATCATACTTACAAGTAAAGTTGCCGGTGCAGCAAACGGTTGGTTTGTTCCGCCGATTCGTCATGGTATGACAGCGTGTGACAGCTTTCATATAGAGAGAGCTGTTGAGGGTAGTTTAAAGCGTTTAGGAACAGATTACATTGACCTTTACCAGATGCATTGGCCTGACAGTGTTGTTCCTATAGAAGAGACCTTAAAAGCCTTTGATAGACTGGTTCAAAGCGGGAAAGTTCGTTATATTGGTACCTCAAATGACACAGCGTATGGAACGACTAAGGCTCTGATGACTTCTGAATTTAAAAGTTATGCCAGATTTGAATCTATTCAAAACAACTTTTCACTTTTAAACAGACGCTTTTTGGATGAACTGAGTACCTTATGTAAAAGAGAACAAATCTCACTTTTACCATATTCTCCTCTTGGTGGTGGGGTATTGAGCGGTAAGTACAACCAAAATCCACATGCCAATGGGCGTTTTAGTGGTTATGCAAATTCAACTGACAAAAGACAGCGTTTAATGGCGCAGAGGTTTCTGAATGACAGGACTATGCTTTCAACTCAAAAGTATTTGAAAATTGCACAGGAAAATGATCTGCACCCTGTAACCATGGCTACTGCCTGGTCAAAACAATTTGACTTTGTAGCTTCTACAATTATTGGTGCGACGACGCCAGAGCAGCTCGATGCTACTTTGGCTGCGATGGATCTGACCTTAAGTGATGAAATTTTAAAAGCGTGTGATAAAGTTCATAGCGAAATTTTATACCCTATGGGGTAGGTGAGTAGTTATCTAGAGCTTTTTAAGTTTTTAAAAGCTTACTTGGCTCTGAATAGAGATAGCCTTGAGAATAGTCAATTCCCAGCTCTTCTACAATTTTTTGAACCTCTTCATTGTGAACAAATTCTGCAATACAAGGAATACCGGTATTGCGAGCAAAAAATGCTATAGCTTTTGCAATCTCATAACTTTTTGGATTTGTGTCGATATCTTTAATATATTTGGCATCTATCTTTAAAAAGTCAATTTCCAAATCTAAAACTCTCTCAAAATTGGAATATTCAGTACCAAAATCATCAATAGCGATTAAAAAACCTTTCTCTTTGAGTTTAAGCAGCTGTGCAATATGCCCTTTCTTACCACCTGAACTAATTCCCTCTAATATTTCTAAAATAACTCTGCCACTCCTGATATTATACTCTAAGGCTTTTTCTTCAAGGTACTCTGTTAGATAGTTTTTACTTAAATCTTCTTCTGTAATATTAATAGAAAATGAAAAGTTGTTTGATGACATAACTTTAAAACTTTTATCTACCATTATTTTTGTTATCTCTGGTAGTAAACCCGATAGACGGGCAGGCTCTAAAAATACAAAAGGTGAGATTATATTTCCATTATGTTCTATTCTGGCAAGAGCTTCATATTTTATAATCTTTTGCGTTATATTATTTCTGATACCTTGAAAGAAGGGAACTATTTTATCTTGATGTATTGCATGATGAAGTAAATTGTTAGTAGCTATAAATAGTTCTCTTTGTGAATGGTCTATATTGTCTTCATCCTGCTTGTAAATATAGGAACTGTTTTTACCTCTTTCTTTAGCTTGCTTGAGGGCTAATGCACTATTTCTTAGTAAATTGTCTCTCCCATTGGCAGCCCCATATGAGAATGATATATTTAGAGTAATATTCTCAATCACAATCTCTTTATTATAAAAATAATTCTGAAGATGAAAAATTTTATCTTGAATATTAACTTTATAATCAAAAAGTAATGCAAATTCATCTGAATTTATTCTACATATATGTGAAACTGTAATATTTTCTCTGAGTACACTAGCTATTTGAATAAGAAGCTTATCCCCTATTTCAAAGCCATAAGCAGTGTTAATGTAACTAAAGTTATTTATATTAAGCAAAATAAGGGTTTGCTCTGTGTTTGTACTTATTAGTTTCTCTAAGTGTGTTTTGTTGCAAAGACCTGTAAGTTCATCTTTAAAAGCCATTTCCTCAAGCTTTTTTTGTGTGTCTTTTAGTTCTGTAAGATCAGTGAAAATTGCAAGATAATTATGTTCATTTTTATTTTCTTCATCAGATAGAGTACTAATACTAACCCATTGACTTACAAGAGAGCCATCAAAGCGTTTATTGATTACTTCTCCACTCCATGTCTGTTTAGTATTTAAATCTAGCCACATGTTATGATAAAACTTTGTATTATACTCCCCAGAAGCTACAATTTTTGGATCTTTACCAATAAGGTCTTTCTCTTTTATTCCATAGATGGCTTCAAAAGCTTTGTTTACTTCTATGATTTTATTGTTTTTATCAGTAATAAGAACACCCTCAGCTGCATTTTGCATAGCAGTTGAAAATAATTTAAGTTTTTTTTCAATTTTACTATTTTTAAGTACTATGTTTATAATGGAAGCAGCTGTTTCCATGAGTTTTTTATGAAAAGGAGCAGGTAAACGATGTTCAAACGAAGATAAAGCGAATGTGCCTATCGTTTTTTTATCTTCATTTTTAATGGGCATTGACCAACATGCACAGAGATTAAAATCAATAGCAAATTGACGAAGGTCTGTCCATCTTTCATCATTAAAAGTATTATCTACAAATTGAGCTTCATTTTTAAAAACAGCATTTCCACAAGAACCGCTACCAGGACCTGCTTTCAAGTTTTCTAGCACATCATGTGCAACTTGAGGTACGCTTGGAGCAGATAAGACACTCATTAAACCAGTTTCTTTATTTATGAGCATAATAGAAGCTACCGAATTTGGGAGTAAACTCTCAGCCAAAGTACATAAACGAGCCAGTATGTCAGTAAAGTTAGCACCAAAACCGAGCATACCTAATATTTCACTTTGAATATTTAAAATGTCATTGTACTCTTTTGCGGTAATAGCTACCTCTTCAAGAGTTGCATTTTCTAAAATTTCACAGTTAATATCACTTTCTTGCATGAAACACTTCTTTTCTTTGATTATTATTTTCTGTCATTGTACCTGAAATATCTTAATGGCTGTTGTATTACGGATTATTCTTGTTTGTAACTTTATAAATGAAACTAAAGACTTCTGCTACGGCTTTATAAAGTGCCTCGGGAACCTCTTTGTCGAGTTCTACTTTTGAGAGAAGTTCTATAAGGTCTTCATCTTTTCTAATTGGAAGTTTGTGAAGTTCTGCAATTTTAATGATGTTCTCTGCAACTTTGCCTTCCCCTTTTGCGACAAGCCTAGGAGCACTCTCTTTTTTTGAGTCATATCTTAGTGCAGCAGCTTTCTTCATGCTTTAACCTCAAATCCAACATCTATTGTCTCGGAATTATTTTCATAAGGTGAGGGAGTATTTTTTTTAGAAGCATCAAAAATACGTATCTCTCGAGGTGTTATTTGAGAGTCTATAAGCGCACGACGAAGTAAGCCAATATTCTCTTTTATAATATTTTTGAAATCATTGTTATCTGAGTGTATTTGTATATTAATCTGGTTTTTTTCATAGAGAACAAGTCTGAGTTTTAGCTCTCCATACTCTTTGAGTTTTAAGTCAATGTCACAATAAAACTTATCTTCTTTGTCTTTTTTGATCTTAATATTTCCCTCTTCAAATTGCTCCCATGAAAATGGCAGGTAAAGAGAAGAAGAGTTCGAGAGGTGAGAAACAAGTTGAAAGTAGTCTATTTGAAGAGATAGTTTATCTATATTTTTGAGTAATTCTGTTTGATTTGGGTGGGATGATTTAGCAATTTCATCACCGGCTTTTAAGAGTACTGACTTTAAATCTTGAGAGAGCAACTCTTTCACATTCTGCCCAGCTTCTAACTTTTGGGGGCTGGTAAAAGGTTCTAATTTATTTGCCAAAGAAGCTGTCTCTTTAGAAAAAACAGGGTCAGCTTTTTGTATTAAAGTTTTTAAAGACTCAACAAGATTACGAACTTCTTGAGGTGTTTTGTTTGTAAGTAAAGCATCTAAAACTGTTTTTGAAGTTGTTGGACTTTGTTCAATGACTTTAAGAGAGTCTATAATTTTAACAAGTGCATCAAGTAAGCCTTTTGCCTCAGGTATTTTACTTTGTGTTAGTTGGGTGCTTAATTGTTGCAGTGCTTCTTGAAGAGGTGCAAGCTTAAAATTTTCACTACTTAAGATCTTTGGACTCACTAAATATTCTACTTTCGTTAGCTGTGAGTCTAGACCTTTGCCAGTAAGAGTGTCAGCGCCTTTTAGATGCTCCTGCAGTTTAGATAAAACAGTTTCAACACCTTTTGCAAGCTGTTTTAATGTGCCTAAATCTTCTTTTTGTGTTTGTGTTAGAGCTGTGTTTGATGCCTCTTTTAGAATTGGATTGCTAAGTAATTCTTGTATATTTTTACTTAGCATTTTTACGGTAAAAATATCACTCTTTGCAATATTTTTGTCTAAAGAGATGAGCAACTCCTTAACTTGAAGTTGGGGATTTTGTACATTTTTTAATTTTGATTCTAAAAAGACACCGGAGTTCTCGAGTTTTTGTTTTAAAACAGGCTCACTAAGCTCTTTCATATCTATAAGAAAACTTTTTAAAGTATCTGTAATTGGTAAAGGATTTTTGTCTGTTTTTAAAGTACTGAGTAAATCTTTAATAGTTGTAGAAACATTGCCAAGTTCTTTAAGAGTAGGGTTGTTTTTTACAAGATTTAAAAGAGTTTTATCGTTCTGAGAACTTTGGGCACTCTCTTTTAGAAGAGAATTTAAAATAGACTTTAAGTCTTTGTCTTTAGAGATACTCGCCAGTTCTGTTGTGCTAGCCTGTTCTACAACAAGAGCCAAAGCTTTATTTGTATTTGGCATGAGAACATCAAGCTGTTTACTTGTGGACAAATTTATCATTCTAAAGTATATCATGTATAGAGTAAAAATAAAATCAGGGAATAAAGTTTGCTAGTTTATATAACTTATTTAAAGGGGAAATTATGAAAATAGAGAACTTCGCACTGGATATGCACTCTGAATCTTTTAAGAGCAGCAGTACAACAATAACGAGTTTTGTAACTGAACTCGATACCCAAAAAACTAAACGGCTTCAAGAGCTTGAAGCCGTACAAGAACAGGTGGAATTTGGTAAACGACTCAAATATGAAATGTTTCAACATCTTATGTTTTCGCTTGATTCAAAAAATTTTAAATTTAAAAGTTTAGCTGGGCAGGAGTTAAACATTGGGGAACTTAAAAGCCGTGAAGTCAGTATTCACAGGGAGTATAAAGAGTCGCAAAAATTGGATGTAAGTATGAGTGGCTTTATTCAGACAAACAGTAAAAGAATCGAGCTCAATATGGATATTTCAATGTCTTACTCTTTTGCCTCAGAACATCAAATTTTACGACAACAGTTTTTTGACCCTTTAGTTCTGAATTTCGATGGAGAACTTCCTGGTCTTGATACTCAAAAATTCTCTTTTGATATTGATAATGATGGTAAAAGTGATCAAATATCAATGCTCAAAAGCGGAAGCGGTTTTTTAGCACTCGACAAAAATGGAAATAACACTGTTGATGAGGGTAGTGAACTCTTCGGTACACTAAACGGTAATGGTTTCAGTGATTTAAAACGCTATGACAGTGATGGAAATAACTGGATAGATGAGAATGACCCTATTTTAAAAGATCTTCGTATCTGGATAAAAAGTAAAGATAAAGATGAGCTATTAGCGCTTGGCGAACTGGGAATAGGAGCCATTTATCTGGGGAATACTAAAGGTCAGTTTGA
>JAGXIA010000064.1 GCA_024635885.1 Helicobacteraceae bacterium
CGTTTAAAAGTTTACCACGAGCTTACACAACCTCTAATTGGTTATTATAAAGAACAAGCTTCTAAAAATAACAGTTTAACTTACATTACTGTTGATGGTACAGCAGATATTGCTGATGTTGAGGCAAATATTGTTTCTAAATTAGGTTAATTGAACCCTTGGGTTCAATTATATTGTAGAGTTTATAAAACTTTTCATCTCAGCAACTACCTCTTCGATAGCTCCTTCACCAGAAATTGTCTTTAAAAGATTTTTAGCATTGTAAAAAGCTTCTATATCAGCTAAAGGTTCTGTATAAACTTTCATACGCTTATCAAATACTTCTGTATTGTCATCAGCACCGCGGGCACGACCTAGAACTCTATCTCTTGCAATTTCTTCGCTTACGTGCACTTCTATAACACTGCAAAGCTCTAAAGTTGAATCTTTACTTAGATACTCATCTAAAGCATTTAATTGCTCCATGCTTCTTGGGTAGCCGTCTATGATAATTATGTCGGTAGGAGCATTTTTGATAACATGTACAATAGTCTCTATCGCTATTTTAATAGGAACTATTAAACCTTTAGATATGTAGTTATTTATTTCTAAACCACGCTCACTTGCGCTTGCGACTTCAGCTCTTAACATATCGCCCGTAGAGTAGTGTGTTATTGCATCATTTTGCTGGGCTATTAACTCTGCATCTGTAGTTTTACCGGAGCCGGGTGCTCCGATAATTAGAAATAGCTTCTTCATTATGCTTTAGTCTGCTCACGTAGTCTGATATGAAGGTCACGAAGCTGAGTATTATCAACTGCACTTGGTGCTTTTGTAAGAATACAAGAGGCTTTTTGTGTTTTAGGGAATGCAATAACATCTCTAATGCTGGCTTTTTTAGTGATTAGCATCATTAATCTGTCAAAACCTAATGCAAATCCGCCATGTGGAGGTGCGCCAAATTTAAGAGCGTCAAGTAAGAAGCCAAACTTCTCTTGTGCTTCTTCTTCTTCGATACCAAGAAGTTTAAAAACTTCATTTTGAATGTCTTGCTTATGTATACGGATAGAACCGCCGCCAAGCTCAGTACCGTTTAAAACGATATCGTAAGCTATGGACTCAATGTCTTCTACATTCTCTTTGTCAGTGTCTTTAGGCATAGTAAATGGATGGTGAAGTGCTTTTACTCTTCCATCTTCAACTTCAAACATTGGGAAATCTACTACCCATACAAATTCAAATGCATCTCTGTCTAAAATATTCATCTTTTCATGTTCTGCTAAGAAAATTCTTAATCTTCCCATGTAGTCAAGTACAGTTTTCTTGTCACCTGCGCCAAAGAATACAACGTCACCAACTTCAAGCTCAGTTCTTTGTATAATAAGTGCAATATCTTCTTCAGTGAAAAATTTAACAAGAGGACCTTTAAGACCATCTTCTTTCATTTGAAAGTAACCAAGACCGTGAGCACCAAACTTACGTACGAAGTCTTCAAAAGTCTTCATCTCTCTTTTTGAGAATATAAGGTCAGCGCCTGGAACTTTAAGAGCTTTAATACGGTTTGTATGCGGAGCTTTTGCTATGCTTGTAAAGATTTCATTATCACATCTTGAAAAAATGTCTATAACATCAACCATTTTAAGGTCGTATCTTAAGTCCGGTTTATCGCAACCATACCATTCCATAGCATTGTTGTGCGTAATGCGGTTAAATGGAGGTTTAATGTCTACATTACAGGCTTTAAACATAGCAACAAGTAATTTTTCAGCTACTTTAATAACGTCTTCTTGGTTACAAAAGCTCATCTCAACATCTATCTGAGTAAATTCAGGCTGTCTGTCAGCTCTTAAGTCTTCATCACGGAAACATTTTGCTATTTGAAAGTATCTGTCAAATCCGCCAACCATTAAAAGTTGTTTGAAAAGCTGTGGTGATTGAGGAAGAGCATAAAACTCTCCGGCATGAACACGAGAAGGAACCAAATAGTCTCTTGCACCCTCTGGAGTTGATTTAGTAAGTATTGGAGTTTCTACTTCTAAGAAGCCTTCTTCATCCAAAATATTTCTAGCTGCGATTGCTGCTTTTGAGCGAAGACGGAAGACCTCATAAAGGTCAGGGTCTCTTAGCTCTAAATAACGGTACTTAAGAGTAGTCTCTTCACCAACGGTTTTGTCGCCGATCACAAATGGAAGGGCAGCAGATTTATTTTCAATAATAAGTTCAGTAACTATAATCTCAATAGCACCTGTTTTTAGTTTTGGGTTAGTTAAACCTTCTCCACGAAGACGAACCTTGCCTTTGGCGATAAGAACAAACTCATCACGAACGGTATCAGCAACTTTATGTGCTTCTGGACCATCTTCGGGGTCAAGAGTAAGCTGGATTAAACCTGTTTTATCTCTTAAATCGATGAAAATAATTCCACCATGATCTCGATAGTTGTTAGCCCAACCAGCTAAAACAATATCTTCGCCTACGTTTACTTCACTTAAATCTGTACAATAATGACTTCTCATAAATATAGAGTCCTAAAAATAATTTTCGCGATTGTATCTAAAATAAGTTTAGATACACATGAATAATGTTCTATTAAAGATATAGAAAATTGATTCTGAGTGTTCTTTGACTTTTAACAACTTCATTGTATAATCAAAAAAATAATTTTATAAAAGAGCAATCGTGCAAAGTACTAAAATAAAAAAAGTCGGTGTTATTTTAAGACCATCAACGCCTGAACTTAAAAGTAGTTTTTTTAAACTTGAAAAAACTTTCAATAATCACGGCATTGAAGTGCATTTAGAAAGTATAAGTGGTCGGATGATAGATTTTATGGGAACAGAATTTGAGATGCTTTGTGAACAGTCCGATGCACTTGTGACACTTGGTGGTGACGGAACACTGATCTCTGCTGCTAGAAGGTCTTTTGATTTTGATATACCAATATTTGGTGTTTATGCAGGAAACCTTGGTTTTTTAGCAGATGTCAGCATGGATGAACTCGATGAATTTGTCGGAAATTTGGCATGTGGAAACTATCGTATTGATGAACGCTCAGTACTTGAGGCAACGATAATCAAAGATGGGCGAGAAATAAAAATGCATGCATTTAACGATATTGTCCTAACTCGTCCATCTATCTCAAATATGATTAACATTGAAACACTTGTCGATGGAAAAGCTTTTAATACTTACTATGGCGACGGCGTTATAGTCGCAACTCCGACAGGATCAACTGCCTATAATCTCTCAGCCGGCGGACCGGTTCTTTTTCCTCTTACGAGAGTATTTACCCTTACGCCAATTTGTCCACATTCATTAAAGCAGAGACCGGTAGTACTTCCAGGTGAATTTTCAATCGAGATGAAAACACCAACAAATCCTGCTTTAATGATAGTCGATGGTCAAGATATATATGAACTTGACATAGGTGAAAGCGTACATATTAAACTGGCTTCAAAGAATGCAAAGCTAATACATAGAGAAGAGTTTAATTATTTTGATGTTTTAAAAGAGAAACTAGGGTGGGGTGAATAAAATCGCAAATAACTTGCGCTAATGTGTCAATCTTGATTTTCATTCTTATGTATTTTATTTTCTATTTTTTCTATCGTTACACTAAGCTTCTGGTATATACCAAGTGCCACAACCAGAATAGCTGACACCCCAATGAGTAAAGCCGGATACATCAAAAGGCTGAGATCTTTCGTTCCTGCTTTAAAGATAAAGACTAAACCTTCAATACTAACTGCAATAGTAATGATTACAATTATTTTTGTAATTGTTCTTCTAGCTTCTTCAGGATCACGAAGCTCTTTATTTAAAAATACTTCTTCTTCCATTATATATTGCGCAACATCAATCAAAGCTGCAGATATAATAATCGCACCTACAGATTGAAGCATTGATTGAATAAACTCAGTTGTATCACCAATTTTTAAAATTACCTCATAAACAGACCAACCCATAATTATTAGGGATAGGGCTATAAGGATTAAAGCCGAGAACAGATGAACTGCAGAGAAGATAAAATTAAATATTTTTTTCATAATTTAACCCTTATGAATTTTCATTAATAAGAAGCTGTCGAGCATAAGTGCAAAACCAATATAGTTTTGCGTAACCGGTTTGGAAAAGTTGCGCTGCTTGCGCTATGCAATTTCTTCTAATCCAGGTTTGACGCAGTTAGCAGGCAATTTTACTTGCTAGATTCAAATTCATTTTCAGATTTTTGCCAAGCATTATTGAGAGTCTTATATGCATCTGAAAAACCTTTTTTCATATGCCCCCAAGCGTTTCCAGTAGTGTTTTTCATGCTTCCAAACCATTCAGCTACTTGATTTCGCTGCTTGCGTAGTGCTTTGAGACTATCACGAGTATTTTTACGCGCTTCTTCACTCATTTTATCCCAACTTTTATCAACACGTGCTTCTAAACTCTCAATCCTCTTATCCACCTTATCCAAAGCCTTTTTTGTTTTGCGAATCGCCTCGTTTTTCTGCTTAACAGTATACGAATCAAGCGTCTGAATTAAATCTTGTGTTTCTTGCTTAACTTCTTTCATTGAAGCCTTATCACCTGATGTTTGCGCATAGCACAAAGGTGATGTTCCGAGGATACCCATCAATACAATTGTATATATATTAAATTTCATTTGTTACCTCCTTTTTTTATGGTCATTTTGATCATTTGTTTATTTAAATTCAGACGTAGCCGACTTCACTGCATTACCGAGCGAGTTCCAGGCATTATCCATACCATCTTTTAAATCCTCCCATGCATCACCACTATCTCCCTTCAGTTTCTCAAGTTTGCTGTTTGCAGTATCTTGCATTGATCGGAGTTCCTTGATTTGTTGATTGTATTCAAGTTGTGTATCAGCTTCTGCTTTTTTAGCTTTTGCCTCGAGCTTATCAATATCTGCACTCCATTCGTCCAATTGCGCCTGTAGTTTCTTTTGGTAAGTTTCTTTCGTGTTCATTTTAATCTCCTTTTATAATTTAGTTTATATTTATATTTAGATTTAACTGATAGTTGAAAGATTCCAACATCACCTTCTTTTACATTGTAAGCCTAAGTAGTAATTTAACATACACAGACTTAAATAAACATTATCTAATATTAAAAACTTACAAGTAATAATTTATTTTTAAAGCTTTGAAAAATATGACATAATGTCATAAAAGAAAGCTTTTTTAAAAAAATAACTATAATTATGAAAACTTAATAAAAAAAGTATAATTCAAAAACAATTTATAAGGTTGTATAAATGATTGAAAGATTTTATCTTAAAGATTATCTTAGTTTTAAAGAAGTTGAACTTAACTTGGCATGTGGATTGGTTGTTTTTACCGGTCCAAGCGGAAGTGGAAAATCTATTCTTATGAACTCACTTCTTTCATCACTTGGTGCCAGCAGTTGTGAGGCATCACTTTGTGAGTCCGGTGTTACTTGGGAACTTGACAGCGAAAATACCGGCATAGAAAATGATGATATCAATGTTTTTAAGCATATAAAAAAAGAGAAATCAAGGTACTTTATAAACAACCAGACTGTATCTAAAAAAGCAATGGCTGGGCTGGGTTCAAAATACCTTAGACACTTGAGTCTAAAAGACTTTAGTGATTTTGAAAATGAAAACCTTATATCTATTTTAGACAATAGAATCGAAAATATTGGACCTGTAAAAAATGAATATAAAAAGATTTTTGCAGAGCATAAAATACTAAAATCAGAACTTATTAAAATACAAGAAGAAGAGAAAAGAATTGTTGAATTAAAAGAGTTTGCTTCTTTTGAGATTAAAAAAATAGAAGATATTTCTCCTAAAGTGCTTGAAGATGAAGAGCTTTTAGAGATAAAAAAAGGCTTGTCAAAAAAAGAAAAAGTACTTGAGAGTATTGAAGAAGCAAGTGCTATTTTTGAACATGAACATAAGGCATTCAGTGCACTTGAAGCTTTAGACATAGACAGTTCATTTTTCGATGATGCCATGAATGAGTTAAGAGCAGTTTTAGACACAGCCCAAGAAAAGTTCAGCGCACTTGATGATGTAGATGTGGAAGAGGTTTTAAACCGCATAGAAGAGCTTAGCGGCTTGAAAAGACGTTATGGAGGCATAGAAGAGGCTCTTGAGTATAAAGAACAAAAGAAAAAAGAGTTGGCTGAGTATGAAAATATAGAAATAACGAAAGACGATTTAGAAAAAAAATACACTATAATAGATGCAAAACTAAAAGATTTGGCAAAAAGTTTGACTGGGCTTCGGCATGTGGAAATAAAGTCTTTCAAAGACGATTTAAACAAATACTTAAAAGAGTTATACCTAAGAGAAGCAGAAGTTGAAATTGAAGAATCAGAATATACAGCTTTAGGAAAAGACAAGATTTTACTAAAACTAAATTCTACGGAGCTGCAAAAAATCAGTACCGGTGAGTTTAACAGACTTAGACTTGCAATACTTGCTCTTAAATCAGAATATATGAGTAAAAATGGCGGTGTTTTAATGCTTGATGAGATTGATGCAAATCTTAGTGGGGAAGAGTCTATGAGTGTTGCTAAAGTTCTAAGACAGCTTTCCGCTCATTTTCAAATTTTTGTAATCTCTCATCAGCCGCAACTGACTTCAATGGGTGACCAGCACTTTCTTATTTATAAAGAAGGTGATGAGTCATTTGCAAAAGAGCTTGATTTTAATGATAGAGTAGATGAAGTGGCTAGGATTATTAGCGGTGAGAGTGTGACGAAGGAAGCTAAAAAATTTGCAAAAGAACTTTTAGAGGCGAATAAGTGTGCTTTATAGTATCTATCGTTTTATTAGTTTTTAGTTTTAACCTTTTTAATGCTGGGAGTATCTTGCCTGCTCTTGGTTCGCTAATTGCTTCACTGTTTTTTATATTTTTAATGATTAGAAATATATTGCATGTAAAAAAATCAAGAGAGAAAAAATGATAATTGATACACATATACACTTGGATGATGACAGATATAATGAAGATTTAGATGAAGTTTTAAATATAGCCAGGGAAAATGGAGTTGAGAGGTTTATAATACCCGGAGCAGATCCAAAAACACTTGATAAGGCCATCTCTATAGCGCAAAAATATGATGATGTTTATTTTGCAGTTGGAGTACACCCCTATGATATGGAAAACTTTGAAGACTTAGATTTCCAAATGTATGTAAATCACGAAAAGTGTGTTGCAATAGGAGAGTGTGGGCTTGATTACTTTAGGCTTGAGGGAAGCGACGAAGAAAAAGAGTCTGAGAAAAAAAGACAAAAAGAAGTTTTTACAGCTCAAATTGAATTGGCAAAAAAATACAAAAAGCCTTTAATAATACACATTAGAAATGCTTCAAGAGACTCTAAAGAATTGCTTTTAAAGCATAATGCTAAAGAGGTAGGAGGCGTTTTACACTGCTTTAATGCAGACGAAGAGCTTTTGAGTTTAGCAGAGCAGGGTTTTTATTTTGGAATAGGTGGTGTCTTGACATTTAAAAATGCAAAAAAACTTGTAAATGTTTTACCTAAAATTCCACATGCCAAGCTTTTAATAGAAACAGATGGACCATATTTGACACCGACACCACATCGTGGCAAAAGAAATGAGCCGCTTTATACAAGATTTGTAGCACAGAAAATGTCTGAAATTTTGGATATAACTGAAGAAAATATAGAAAAAATCACAACTGAAAATGCCTTAAAACTGTTTAATATTTCTTAATATTAAACAGTTTGGCATGTGGAAACAAATCAACTATAGTGTAATTAATCTTTTTTTAGATAAAATGTAGCCTTTAAATTTAAAATAAAGAGCTTTAATATTGAAATATTTTTTACTTTTACTCCTGCCAATTTTTCTTAGTGCTAAATTAACATACATAAATACTCATAACAAAGAGATTGGTTTATTGGAATCTTTTGACATTGAGTCATCTTTTCTTTATGATGAAATTATGAATGATATGCGAGCCAAAAATTCATCAAAATATAGAGATAAGCATTTTTTTAAGGCTATGGATGAAGCTTATCTGTTTATCCCTTCGATAAAAAATATTTTGACAGAATATGGTATTCCGGCTCAATTTTTATATTTAGCAATGGCTGAATCAAATTTTTCAAATAGAGCATACTCAAAAAAAAGAGCATCTGGTCTCTGGCAATTTATACCAGGTACTGCGAAACTATATGGTTTGAAAATTGATGAGTATGTTGATGAAAGAAGAGATCTTGTTAAATCTACCAGAGCAGCTGCAAAATATCTTTCGAATTTACACGATAGATTTGGAAAGTGGTACCTCGCCGCCATAGCCTACAATTGTGGAGGCGGAAGACTGAATTATGCAATAAAAAAAGCTGGAACCGATGATTTAAATGTTTTACTTGACCCAAAAAAGAAATATATTCCAAGAGAAAGCAGACTATATATAAGAAAAATTATTGCTCTTGCCTTGGTTGGAAATGATGAAGAATTTTTATTAAACAGCGAATACGGACATCTTTTAAACAGAGCAAATGCTTATTCGGTTTCTACCGTAAAGCTCTCTAGTGGCGCATCTTTGAAAAGATTGTCCAAGTTGGTCGGTATACCTCTTGGGGAACTTAAAAAACTAAATAGACATTTGAAATATGACTTTGTTCCACCTTATCAAGAAAACTACAATATTTATATCCCATATATCAAACTTACAGATTTTAAGAAAAAATACTATGAAGAAGAAATGCAAAATATTTATAAAATACATATTGTCAGAAGTGGAGACAACTTGTCAAAAATCGGTACTAAGTATGGAGTTTCTTACAAGGTTGTGATGGACTTTAACGGTTTAAAAAATTCAATGTTAAGTTTAAATCAAAAACTCATCATTCCAATTGAAAGTAGAATAAAAAATAAGAAAATAAATAGTAAATTTTACTATATGGTTCAAAAAGGCGATACTTTAGACTCTATTGCAAAGACTTATAAGGTAAGTGTTCATAATATAAAACTTCAGAACAATTTGAATGGAAGTTTGATAAAAATTGGAGATAGGCTAAAGATTAATGAATAAAACTTTTATTTTTACACTTTTACTTATTGCTCTTATTTTTAGTGCTTGTAGCACTAGAGGAAAAAGAGCTTATCACAAGTATGATTCACCAACAACCACATACTCATCAAATAAATATAATCACAGTGCGAGTATGGATAAAAAAAACTATTCTCATCCAACCATGAGACCTTATGTTGTAAGAGGGATTAGATATCACCCGACCGTAGTGAGCGTTGGAGACAATTTTAGAGGTAATGCCAGCTGGTATGGTCCTGCTTTTCACGGCAAACTAACATCAAATGGTGAAACTTACAATATGTATGATATGACAGCTGCCCACAAGACGCTTCCTATGAACACAATTGTAAAGGTTACAAATCAAAACAATGGACTGAGTACCGTTGTTAGAGTTAACGATAGAGGACCATTTATTGCTACGCGAATTATAGATTTGTCAAAGTCTGCAGCTAGTAAAATAAATATGATTGGTACCGGCACTGCGCCAGTAATTATTGAAATTTTAGGCTTTAAAACAAAAGGTGACAAAAATATACCTACAAGAAAAGAGCTTAAAGAGAGCCCTCAAAAACAAGAGTTAGAAGGATTTGCTCTGCAAATAGCATCTTTTTCAAAGATTGAAGGTGCTTTGTCGACACAAGAAAAATATAATAATACTGACGGATATAAAACTATAATTAAAGATATTCAAAATGAATCTGGAAGAAGCTACAAAGTCTGGCTAAAAGGCTTTAAAAGTGAAGAAGAAGCCAGAGACTATAAAGATAATAGCATATTCGAAAATTCATTTATTGTAAGAGAGGATTAGTATGATTACTAAAAACAGAAAAACAAAAGAGACAGATATAACAATTTCGATAGAACTTAATGGAACTGGAAAAAGTAATATAAACAGTGGAGTTAGCTTTCTAGATCATATGTTGGAGAGTTTTTCAAAGCACTCTTTGATTGATTTAAATGTTGAATGTCAAGGCGATACTCACATAGATGATCACCATAGCGTTGAAGACATAGGCATAGTGCTCGGTTCTTTAATAGCTGAATCTATTTATCCTGTTAAAATGATGGAGAGATTTGGTAGTGCAAATATTGTAATGGATGAAGCTTGTGTTAGTTGTGACATTGATTTAAGTAATAGACCTTATCTTATTTATGAAGTCCAGGTAGAAGGCAAAGTAGGACTGTTCGATACTGAACTTGTAGAAGAGTTTTTTAAAGCTTTTGTTTCAAGCGCAAGAATCAGCACCCATATTATTGCACTTAGAGGTAAGAATAAACATCATTTAATTGAAGCTTCATTTAAAGCTCTGGCTGTGGCTATTCGCAGAGCAACTGCCAAAAATGAAAGAGTTGGTATTCCCAGCACTAAAGACGTCCTGTGATAAAACTAATCGTACTTGATGTGGACGGCTGTATGACTGATGGAAAAATCATATATTCGCAAGATGGAATTGAGCTTAAAAATTTTCACGTGAAGGATGGTTTTGCCATTGTAAATTGGGTTAAGCTAGGGCACCATGTAGCCATAATAACAGGCAGAGACTCCAAAATAGTTAAAAACAGAGCTAATGAACTTGGTATAAAGCACCTCTATCAGGGCGTTAAAGATAAAGAAAAGATTTTAAGAGAGTTGATATTTTCTTTGGGTTTAAGCTTCGAAGAGGTCGCTTGTATAGGTGATGACTTAAATGACATTAATATGCTCAATCTTGCCGGAGAAAGCTTTACTCCTAATGATGGAGCAAAAGAAGTCCAAGAGATAGTTGGAACTATTTTGTCAAGAAAAGGCGGAAATGCTGCAGTGAGAGAGATGATTGATATATTAGTTGATAAAAATAATCAAAAAAAAGAGTTGATGCAAATTTGGGTAAAAGACCTATGAGGAATATAAAATAAATATAAATTTTTTTTTCATCTTAGTCTCTATTGGTTTAATGTCGATTTTTTTCTTATTTAAACCATTAGATTTTAAAGAGCAAAAGTTTACAGATGTTCCCTTGTTTGAGCTAAACATATTCACTATGTATGAGCTAAACAATCATGGTCTTGAGACATTAATGATTGGCACTAAAGGAGTTAGGTACAGTAACCGTTATACGGTAAAAAATATTGATTATACAGACAATTCAAAGAACTATATAGCTAATATGAGAGCTGATTTAGGAATTTATAAAAATGACATTATCAATTTAGAAGGTAATGTTTTTTACAGTAGAGAAGATGGGCTCGTTTTTGAAACACAAAAAGTAATCTACAATAAGAAAACAGCAATTGCTTATGTAAATCAGGACTATGTATCTTACAGAGATAAAAATAGAGTAAAGGGGACATCCCTTGAGTATAATAATCTTTTAAATCAATCCAAATCTACAGACGTTGTAGCTAACTACAAGATAGAGGAGAATAAATAGTGAAATATTTTATAATTTTAACATTTTTTTTAATTTCAAGCCTTATGTCAGAAGATTTGAAAGTCAAAGCAAATAAATTCAGTTCTGATGAAAAGGACGGTATCACTATTTTTACCGGTGATGTAAATATTATAAAAGGTTCCGATGAACTGAATGCTTCAAAAGTAACAATTTACACGGATAAAGAGCATCAACCCACTAAGTTTATAGCAGAAGGAAATGCATCTTTTAATATACAGACTGAAAAAGGTGCATTATATAAAGGAAAAGCTCAAAAGGTTATATACTATCCTTTAAAAAAAGAGTATCATTTTTTCAAAGATGTTTATTTGCGACAAATAGATGAGAAAAAAGAGATTATTGGTGATGAAGTTATTTTAAAAAGTATAGAAGGAAAAGCATATGCACAAGGCGCACAGAAAGAGCCGGTAATTATGATTTTTACAATGCCTGAAAAAGAAGAGAAAAAATGATAGAGATTGTTGACGCTAAGTTTATTACATCAGCCCAGAATATACAAAATGCTCCTGAGTCAGAGGAACAAAATGAAATTGTTTTTATGGCGAGAAGTAATGTCGGCAAGAGTTCATTATTGAATGCCCTTACTAATCATAAAGGTTTAGCAAAAGTATCTTCCACTCCTGGTAAAACAAGACTTATAAACTATTTTGATATTACGTTTATAAATAGAGATACCGCAGTGAAAAGTTTCGCTAAATTTGTGGATTTACCAGGTTTTGGTTATGCAAAAGTATCAAAATCAATGAAGCATGATTGGGAGAAAAATCTTACTGACTACATAGCACAAAGAGAGCAGATAAAGCTTTTTATACATTTGATCGATTGTAGACATCCTCATCTGGATATTGATACACAAGTAAGTGATTTCTTATTTGAAAACTGTAGAGAAAATCAAAATATACTTCAAATTTTCACTAAGATTGACAAGCTGAATCAAAAAGAGCAGAATGCGCTCAGAAAAGAATTTCCACATGCCATGATGCTTTCAAGCTCCAAAAAGAAAGGCACCATGAAAGCCATACAAGTTATTTACGATATTTTAGAAGAAAAACCACAAGAAGATTTAAATGAAAATTGAGTTTGTAAAAGCTAAACTTTCTGATATTGCAACTATGCAAGCACTTATAGCGCCTGAAATAGAGTCAGGAATAATTTTGCCTAGAACTGATGATGAAGTAGCAACAAATATAAGATCATACACCTTAGCCTTGAAAGATGGAGAACTTGTTGGATTTTGCGCTTTGCATATACATGCTCCCTCACTTGCTGAAATAAGATCTTTAATAATAAAGGAAAATTATAGAGGAAAAAAAATTGGTGAAAATTTAATAAACCAATGCCTTGAAGAAGCTAAAAATTTAGGTCTTCAAAAAGTTCTCAGTTTAACTTATAAACAATCTTTTTTTGAAAGATTGGGTTTTGTAGAAATTCCAAAAGAGTCCCTTCCAGAGCATAAAATCTGGGCTGATTGTATCAAATGTAAACTTTTTCCAGTATGCAACGAAGTCTCACTCATCAAAAATCTTTAACACCTTTTTTATATGTGTTATTATTTATCATATATGAAGGTTTAAGCAGTATATATCTATTTTTGCCGCCTATGTTCGCGGTTTTATTTGTACTTTTTGCCCGTGCGATAAAAAGAGAAGATGCTCTTTCTATATTTCTTGTCTCATTTTGTTTACTTGTTTTTGAGGCAGATAAAGGCTATCTTCTGTTCAGCTCAATCATTTATTTAACATTGGTTTATAAATTTATTCTTCCTAAAATAACCACGAACTTCAGTTGTAATTCTTGTGTGAATATTTCCTATGTTTTATTTTCTTACCTTGGCTTTTTTATTTTTTCGCTACTAATAGCAAATATATTTCTCTTGCCAGTACCGAGCATTAATTACTATATAGTATACTATATAATAATTGAGTTTCTGATTGTGAGTGTATTATGAAAATTAAATTTATTTTAGTTGTTTTTATATCAATCTGGCTAGCCTTAATTGTAAGGGTCTTTTTCCTTGCGGTAGAATCAAATAGCTACTATTCTGAGCTCTCATATAATAATACGATTAAAACAGAAAAAATAGCACCGGTGAGAGGTGAAATAGTAGATAGAAATAACAAACCTATAGCTATAAATAAACTTGGATTTAAAATAGAATTAAAACCACACCTTAGATCTGAATCAAACATAGATGTGTTTAATGAAGAACTGGATGTACTAACTAAGCTTCTTCCAAACTTAGATAGAGAAAAACTTATTAAAAACTATATCAAGAAAGACTCATACTACTATCATAATTACATTGATGTTGTGCATTTTATCTCTTACGAAGACATTATTCCTGTTTACTCAATACTAAATATACGAGAAAACATAAAAATTGTACCTTTTCCAAAAAGACATTACCCATATGGAAATATTGCGGCTCATGTTATAGGTTATGTTTCTCGTGCAAATAAAAGAGATATAGAAAATGATGATTTGCTGGAACTTATAGGCTATACAGGGAAAACGGGTGTTGAAAAGTACTACAATGAATATTTACAAGGCAGTGCAGGAGAGAGAGAAATTAAGGTTAACGCTAATAACCAAGAGATAGAAGAACTTTCATACGAAAGCGCACAAGAAGACAGAAAGTTGACTCTAAGTATTGACATTGAGCTTCAAAAATATATATCTTCACTTTTTGAAAATAATGCAGGAGCTGTTATTGTCATGAATGTTGATGGATCGATTCTATCAGCCAGTAGTTTTCCAGAATATGATATAAATGCCTTTGTCTCAGGAATAACCCATAAAGAATGGAATAAACTTGCAATTAGTCTTGATAAACCCTTTACAAACAAGCTTATTAACGGTCTTTACCCCCCAGGATCTACTATAAAAACAGGGATGGGTCTTGTGTACATAACAACAGAAGTTGACCCCTCTTGGAGCGTTAACTGTACTGCTATAATGCCTCTGGGCAAAAGAGTATTTAGATGTTGGAAACATAAGGGACATGGACATACGGAAATTAGAAAGGCTATTAGAGAGAGTTGTGATGATTATTTTTACAAAGGCAGTTTAAAAGTAGGCATCAAAAAAATGAGTAGTGGTCTTACTAGATATGGTTTAGGCCAAAAAACAGGAGTAGATTTACCTAATGAGTTTATAGGTATAGTTCCATCA
>JAGXIA010000009.1 GCA_024635885.1 Helicobacteraceae bacterium
GCTGTGAGTATAGTTGGCAATCATTCTCGTAAATACGTAGTTATTTGGAATAAAAATAATTCTACCTGCTCTTCTGTTTGAAGTCACTGCTGTTAAAGTAATATCTTCAAGTATTGTCATACGAAGAAGAGATATGTCCATAACATCTCCGACATACATCATTCCATCCATATCTGCACGTATCCTGTCACCAACATGAATACTTCCACCGATAACTATGACAAGCCATCCTAATATACTCATAAACCAGTCTTTCATGGCAATAGCAATACCGGCAGATGCGAACCCTAATATTGTCACTAAATAATTGACATTTTCAATATAATTGAAAAATAAAATTAAAATAATCAAAGTCACGTTTGAGAAAGTTATAATTTTATTTGCCATATAAAATCGTTCGTTGTCTGTAATATACTTCTTAACTATCAACTTTAGTAAGAAGAAAAAAATTAATACAACGAAGATAACTATCCCGATATTAAGAATTCTCCATATCTGTTTTTGCATATCTTTATTGATATTTATTTCTATTATCTCTAATCGTTTTTGATAAACTTCTTCAGCTACTTTAATAGTATCAAGTGCTGTTTCAAACCTTTCTAATTGTTTTGCTTTAGCAATAGCATCTTGTGTATATTTATTATTAATATCAATAGCTATTAAATTTTTATAAATATCCATCTCTTTTCTAAGCAGTGATATCAGATCTGTTAACTGCTCTTTTCTTTTTTTATAGTCATCAAAATTAACTTCTAAAGTTTTAATGAGCGATATTCCGGTAAATATATCAAATGGATTTGAGATAGCTGGAATATCTTCTATATTTGGGGGAGTAAGTAGTTTTGAAAAAGGGGCACTGTCTTTTTCTTTTAATTTCTCTATCTGCGAAGCTAGAATCTTCTCTTTTGAAATTAAGGCACTTAACTCATCTTTTTCGCTTACAGATTCACCTTTTTTTTTCAGGTAATTTATTCTATCTCTAATCTTATCGAGATTTTCTCTTACATCAAGAGATGTCAAGTATGAAGCATAATTCTTCATCCAAACCTTCTCTTGTGATATCTCTTCTTCCAGAGCATTCAATCTTGCAAGATAATTGTTGACTGCTTTTTTATTTTTCTCTTCTTGATCAATAATAGTTTGTTCTGTTGTTAAATTAGTGTCTTTTACTACATCCTGGGCAAAGAGGATAGAAGATAGTAGAAATAAATAAATAAATATTCTACCCATTAAGACTCTCCAAACTTATTTAATACACTTAGTATAGTTTCTTTACTTATTTCATCTGTTATGCTTACATCACCTATGCCAACAGGAATAATAAATGTTAAGTTTGAATCAGAACTTTTTTTATCCAGAAAGAATGTTTCATAAAAAGTATTTGTATTTTTAATTGTATATGTAGTCGGCAAATTGTATTTTTCTAAAAGAGACTTTATTCTAAGTGCATCATCTCTGCTCATAAGGTTCATCTCAAAAGCAGTTTCATTCGCCATTATCATTCCGATAGCTACCGCTTCACCATGTAAAAAAGTTTTATATTTTGTTTCATTTTCTATAACATGACCGAAGGTATGTCCGTAATTTAAAGCGGCTCTTATGCCATGCTCTTTTTCATCCTGTGAAACGACATTTGCTTTTGTTTTGACTGCTTGTTGTATAGCCTCTTGTAAAACATCAGTACTGTTCAAGTCTGCACTCTCTAAGAATTCAAAAAAATCTTTATTGAATGTAACAGCCATCTTTACTATTTCAGCAACACCTGCACCAAACTCACGCGCTGGTAAAGTAGTTAAAAAATATGGGTCTATATAAACAGCTTTGGGCTGATGAAAAGCTCCTATTAGATTTTTTCCATAAGAGTTATTCATCCCTGTTTTTCCACCGACACTTGCATCAACCTGAGAAAGTAAAGTAGTAGGAACTTGAATAAAATCAATTCCTCTTTGGTAAATACTCGCTGCATATCCTGTCATATCACCGATTACACCTCCACCAAAAGCTATAAGCATAGATTTACGGTTAAAGCGATGATTAAACAAAGACTCTAAAATAGTATTTATACTGTCTTGGTTTTTATATTCTTCTCCATCAGGAACGCTAATGATATAAATTTCTTTTGCAGAAATTTTACCAAGTAAGTAAGCTAAATGTAGACCTGCAACTTTTGGGTTTGTAACAATGGCCACTTTCGTGTCAAAATGTATGTCAGGCAGAGTATCTATAGTTATGTCGTATGAGTTGTCAACAACTTGTTTTAAGGGAATATTTACGTGCATTATTTATCCAAATTTATAATTGAATATATAATACTTAAAAAATACTAATAAACCGCTAATGACCCAAGTTTTATAGTTGAACCGGTATGAATATTTGATGATAATCATCAAGTTTATAATAAAGCAACTCACTATCAGTGGATAGCATAGAATAAATTCGTCTTTTAGTCAACTTGTGAGTGAAAGGTAAAATTTGAATAAAATTATTTTTTTGTTTTAAACTTCTAATAGGGTTATCACTCTCTTTTATGACTTTAATTGACTTTGAAAAAATTGTAGATAAATTATAATAATGTTCAATCACCTGTTCTTTTTCATCTTGATGTTCATTTATATAATTATGAAGCTCTATATTAAATCCCATTTGTTCGGAAATATCAAATATAGTAGAAGAAACTTTTTCTAAATCACGGTTATCACTTAAAACAAGTACCGCATCTTTAACTGAAGCAAAAGATCTGTCTGATATTTTAAGAACCGGTACATGAGATTCATAAAGCATTGTTCTCATTTCATAGTTAGCAAACAGCTCTTTAGAGACAATAACAAGACCTATATGATAGTATTTGATGTCACTGTGAAAACTATTTTCTATGTTATTATACTGATAATCTATATTTATAATTACACTATCATTTCTATACTCTTTTATATGTTCGATGATAGATATATTTCCAGGGTTGACAATTTTAATAATAAGATTATGTTTAAACTTTTTATGTGCAAATACAGCACGTCTGACAAATTCTTCAATCGTTGAAAGATTTACTATATTCATGTCAATGTAAAGATAAAGGTTTGATCCAAAAGGCTCAGGAAATTGCCCTAATTCTCTTTTAATAGCACGATAAACGGAGCGTAAAACAGCAGGGTCTCCAACTAAAACCAGTAAATCATTAGGCTGAATCATTCTTCTGCGAGAGGGCATAATGAGCTTTCTGTTTCTATACATAGCAACAATGCGCCAATTTTTCTGCTCAATAACACCTATGTGGCGATAAACAAAAGAACTTCCAAATGGAACCAAAACTTCCATTATTTCACCCTCTCCTATGCCGACATTTTGTGCAATAACGGGCACATTTGGCAAGTAGTCTAAAAGCCTGGAAGCTAAAAGTTCTTTTGAATTGATTAAAACAACATTCGGGTCTTCATTTATCATATTCCATCTGTTTAAAACTATGACACGAAGCTGTTTCTTTATAGTTCTTATATTTTTAATAGTATTTTCAACATCTATTAATTCATCCATAGCTATAAAAACTTGTATAAATTCCATTTTTAATAAATTAGCTAATTTATATAAACTGGTTGGATCAAATTGGTAAAATTTAAAACGTGCAGGATTTACATCCTCATACTCTTTTTCTTTTACTTGAACAACATAATAAATATTTTCACTGGTATAAGTTTCTATTGCTCTTTGAATAAAATGTTCACCAACATCACTATCGCTTATAATTAAAATCTTTTTCAAAAGCACCATCTCTCTATAAATTTATTTATCATTGTATCATTTTAAAAGAATTCTTACCTTCTAAGAGTATTTTCTTCTTTTATCCACATGTCTTTTTTTGCTTTTAGCCACTTCTTATCTACAAAATAACCAGTTATTTTTATCCAGGTTCCCAGTCTTTGCGTTGAGGTAAAAGAAGTGTTTATTTCCCACTCTTCAATTTGTTTTCCATTTGGAGATTCATAAATGCTTGTATTAACCTTTACACGAAAAGTACTTGCTTCAAAAGTCACAATTACTGCATTATCTAAATCGACCGATGATGACTCTTCTTGCAAAGAATCTTCTTTCATAATCAGTTTTGGAAAAACATTTTTTTCTTTACATGTTTTAGTTATTAAAGTAGGTTCTACTGCATATTTCTTTAGTTCATTTTCCAAAGAAATAATCTTTTTATCTTTGGTTATTAAAACATCATTCTGCTTTTTTAGCTCTTTTTCATATATCTCTATAGTTTTATGTAAAGCGCTGTTTGTACTATGATAAGTTGATATTTTTGATGTTAAACTCTTGTTTTTTTGTTTTTTATCTTCTAATAATCTTGCATAATTATTTATTTTTTCTATTTCTAATTGGCATGTGGAAATATCTGCACTTATTGTATCAGATGGAGTTTTTTGTTTTTTTATATATTTAGTCTGAAGTTCAGATTTACACTCTTCATAGTCAACTCTAAGCTGTGTTATGTCTTTTATAATAGTTTCTAATCTTTGCATATCGTCCCCACAAAGAAGAGAACTACAAACTAGTCCTATTATTACTAATCTTTTATTAAACTTTTTTAACAAGTTTTACTCCCATCTCTACGTGGTCAGTATAAGGAAACTGGTCAAACAGTGCCATATCTGCAACAGTATGAGTTCTACTCAGTAATTCTAAATCTCTAAGCAAGGTTTCGGGATTACATGAAATATAAAGTATATTCTCGTATCTTGAAACAAACTCGCATGAGGCTTCATCCATGCCGCTTCTTGGTGGATCAACAAAAACACTCTTTATATTGTAAGTTTTTATATCAATGTCTTTCATTCTGGTAAATTCTCGAATACCATCAAGTGCTTCTACAAAATCTTCAACACTCATCCGAACAAATTCAATATTTTCTACGCCGTTTAAACGCATATTGTCTTTAGCCGCATTTATCGATGACTTAGAAATCTCTGTTGCCAAAACCTTGTTAAATAAATTTGCAAACGGTATTGTAAAGTTACCTGCACCACAATAAAGTTCGAGTAAATCTCCATCAAGATTTGAAAAGTTTTTTATTGCCCATAACATCATCTGCTCATTTACTCTTGGATTAGGTTGAGTAAAGCTGTTTTCAATATGGTTGAATTTATATGTAATATTATTTACGTTCAGACTTTCTGTTATAAAATCTTGACCTATTATAACTTTTTGTTTACGACTGCGTCCAATAATATAAATGCCCAGTTGTTTTGAGATTTTAGTTGCAACTTCTTGCCATTGTTCATCTAATTTTCTATGGTACAAAAGGGAAACGACTATCTCTCCACTGCTTGAACTTAAAAAATCTGCTCCAAAAAGTTTAAATCCGATTTTTTCATCTTCAATTAGTTTTAATAACTTTGGCATCAAGTTGGCAATATCAATATTTACTTGCGGACATTCGTCTACCAAGACTATGCCTTTTTTGTCTATATGATTCATTGCATAATGGAGTGTATCTTCCACATGCCATACTTTAAATTCACTACGAGAACGATAATGTGACTCCGGTGATTTAAAAACTGAGATTTCATCACTGTAAAATGATGAAAACCGCTCTTTATTTAATTCTAGTTTTTGATTTAATTGGAATTCATATCCATTTTCATAAACCCTACAAGCACCACACTCTCCGAAATATTTACAGTCCACTTTAGCAAATCCTTATTTTATTGAGGCTATTAAATTACCGATAATAAGGTTCCAACCATCAATAAGTACAAATACAAGTATTTTAAATGGTAAGGAAATCATTACCGGAGGGAGCATCATCATACCCATAGACATCAATATAGATGCAACAACCATATCTATAACCAAAAATGGTAAGAAGAGTAAGAAACCTATCTCAAATGCTGTTTTGAGTTCGCTTATAACAAATGCTGGAATTATCACAGAAAGCGGAACGTCAGCAACTGTTTGAGGGTTTTGCATTTTTCTTATTCTAAAAAAGAGTGCTAAATCTTTTTCTCTTGTATTTCTAATCATAAAATTTTTAAAAGGAAGCACTGATTTATCAAAAGCCTCTTCATATCCTATTTTTTTTTCTATATATGGTTTAATCCCACCCTCATAAGCTTTAGTGCCGATAGGTTCCATCACAAAGAACGTCAAAACCATAGCAAGCATTACCAAAAGTTGTGTAGGCGGAACTTGCTGTGTCCCCATAGCTTGTCTTAAAAAACCTAAAACTATAACAAAACGGGTAAATGTTGTCATAACCAAGATTAGACTTGGTGCTAGAAAAAGTAAAGTGAGTACAACTAAAACATTTAATGAACTTACTAATTGTTCTGGAGAATCAGGAGCAGAAAGAGCAAAGTTCATAGTAGGAATAGTAACGGCTTCTGCCCCTAAAATAGAGGCTAAAGAAAAAAGTAAAATAAATAATTTTATCATTATTGAGCTGGAGCCTTATCTAAGATACTGTTTTGAACTGTTGCTTTTTTTTCTGATTTTTTACCATAAAAATGCATTTCAACTCTACGATTTTTTTCTCTTCCTGCTTTGGTTGCATTTGTAGCAAGAGGAGAATACTCTGCATAGCCGGCAGCACTAATTCTTTTTGGATCAACACCATCAAGTAAAAGTTCTTGTAGAACTGATATTGCTCTGGCGGAGGAAAGTTCCCAATTGTCTTTATATATACTGTTGGCACCAGGACCTTCATCATCGGTATGTCCTTTGACTGAAACTTCTAATGAATTAGGAAGTTCTTCTATAATCATTGCAACTCTTTTCAAAAACAGAAGTGCATCCTCATTTTCTATAGTGGCACTGCCGGATTTAAAGAGTAATGATGCAGGAAGTTGTATAACAAAACCCTCTTGAGCCTCTTCTAGAGAAATAGCAGGACCTTTACCGCTTTCTATCATCTCATTTGCATCTATAATAGCCTGTGTCATTTGAGTGACAGCCTCAGTTGTTTCATCTTGACTTTCAACTGGAGTCGACTCTTGAATTCTTCGTTTTGAGACTTCCGTTTTTATTCCACCCTCCAAGACGCTCATTGCACCTGAGAGAGATCCTATAGCTTCAGAAATCTTTTTTGCATCCATACTTGACATAGACAGTAATAAAACGAAAAAACATAAAAGCAGAGACATCAAATCTCCAAAAGCAGCTAGCCAACCAGGGAGACATCTTTCACATTCGGGACATTTTTGCTTCTTAGCCATTAGTCAAACTGGCTCACACGTTCACTAGGAGCCATAAAAGCAAGAAGTTTTGCTTCTAACACTCTTGGAGCATCTCCGGATTGTATTGACATAATTCCCGAAACAATCATCTCTTTGGCTAAAGTCTCTTCATCATTTCTAATACCTAAAATTATTGCTATTGGTGTACCAAACACATTACCAATAATAGCACCGTACATAGTAGTAAGCAAGGCAACTGCCATTGAGGGACCAATCGCTGAGGGATCAGCCATATTAAGGAGCATAGCAACAAGACCGATAAGTGTACCAACCATACCCATAGCACCTGCAAGGGCTGCCCAGTTACTAAAAATAGAACCGTTAACTTTATGACGAGTACTAGTCTGTTCTATGTCTATCTCCAAAAGTTCTCTAATAGTATCAGGTTCACTTCCATCAATCGCCATAGAGAGTCCTTTTTTTAAAAAGTCATTTTCTTCATCATTAACATCACTTTCAAGCGCCAAAATGCCATCTTTTCTGGCTTTTGTTGCAAAGTCTACAAGCTTCTTAATCAGCTCTGCAAGGTCTTCCTGCGGCGGCTTTACAGCTATCATAAAAACTTTTGAAAAAGCCTTCATTTGTGAGGGTTTGAAAGAGATCATTAACGCACCGATACTACCGCCGACAACAATTAAAACAGATGGAATATCAATGTAAGCACCAACACCAACCCCCATTGACATAGCTCCCATAAGAAGAGCTATTACTAAAACTATACCAATTACTGTACCTAAATCCATTCAAATACCTTACTAATAATTATTAGGCTTATAATACCACAAAAAATATTAGGCTTAAGACTAAAAAAGGATTATTTGTACACTTTACTTTATAAATATGAGTTAAAAGAGTACAATTACACTATTAAAATATGAACGGATAACCTTAAACATGCTAAAATTTTTACATAAAACACCCCAAAAAAGTGCCTATTTAATCATTATATTTTTAGCACTCTTTAGTACTGTATATAACGCTTTTTTGCCTTTGCATGGCGATGAAGCTTATTATTGGATGTGGAGTCATCATCTTCAAGCGGGCTATTATGACCATCCTCCAATGATAGCCTATATGATTTATTTAACAAACTTCATCTCTGAATCTGAGTGGGGAATCCGACTGGTTAATGTATTTTCTTTAAGCATTAGCGCCTTATATATTTTCAAACTTGCTCAAGAGATGTTCAATTCAAAAATTGCACTCAATGCAGTTATTATTTTTTCAAGTGTAATTTTAGTCCATGCCGGATACATCATAACAACTCCGGACTCACCTCTGGTTTTATTTTATTCAGTCACACTTTACTATGCATATAAAGCAATATTTCACGGAAAAACTAAAGACTATGCACTGACAGGAGTTATGCTTGGGCTAATGATGCTCAGCAAATATACAGCTATACTCTTTGTCTTCATGCTTCTTATATTTATAGTTTTAAGAAGAAGAGACATATTTTTAAATAAAAACTTTTACTTAGCTATTTTATTAGCGCTTATAGTTGTTTCGCCGATGCTATACTGGAATTATCAAAATGACTGGATAAGCTTTGCTTTTCAATTAGGTCATGGTTCAAGCCAAAGTTTTGAAATATATCCTCATCTTTTTTTTGAATTTTTTGGAGGACAGTTTGGTATTTTTTCTCCTATTTTCACAGCTGTTTTATTTTACTTTCTAGTAAAAGAAAGACTGTTTTTTAAAGACAAGAAATTGTTCTTTTTATCTCTTAGTATTATAATTATTTTACTTTTTTTCTTTTATAAAAGTTTTTTTACAAGAATGGAATTAAACTATTCAGCTCCTGCTTACATAGGCGGTGCAATTTTGACAGCTTATATTTTTGAGCATTACAAACTTGTAAAAACATTTAAAATAGGACTGCTAATTGCCATAGTGCTAACAATCATAGGTCGCTTTGGCTTTTTGTTTTACTTAGAAATTGTGCAAGACAGAATGTATGGGAAAAAAGAGGCAGTTGTATTATTGCAGAAATATGCAAAAGAAAATGACAGTTTTTACGGGGATCACTTAACAATTGCTGCATATTTAAAGTACTACCTGAAAGGTCATCCTGATACAGATATAGCTTTACCTACACGCTTTTCACAATATGATATGTGGCGAAAAGATAATTTTTTAAAAAATGGCTTGGTCCTGACTAGGGACCCCGAACAGACAAGACTTGAAAAACTATATAATGATGTAAAACTCATTGATACATCAGTTTGTAAAAAAGGAATTGACGGTGAAAGAACACTATATATATACAGAGTCACAGGTGTCAAATAAACAATTAACAATTATTTTGATAAAATCACACTAATTTAAAAGATGGTAAAACATGAAAAACATTATAAAACTTATTCTTACTATTGTTATGTTTTATTTTCTATTTCAGTATATAGATTTTAAAAATCTTGTAGATATTCTTGCAAAATCTCATGGTGGAACTATAGCCATAGCACTCCTCTTTCAACTAGCCAGCACTTACTTAGCGGCATATAGATGGCGGCTAATTATGAAACTTTTAGTTTTTAATGAGAGTGTTTCGTATTATGTTAAAAGTTATTTCAAGGGGACTTTTTTTAATCAGGTTCTTCCAAGCAGTATAGGCGGTGATGCTGTCAGAATCATTGATTTGACTAAAAAAGGCTACGATAAAAAAGATGCTGTTTATGGTGTCTTTGTCGACAGGATAGTAGGTTTGGTAGGTCTTCTTGTACTTAACCTATTGGCAACTATTATTTTCTATGGAACTTTCGACAAAGATTTTTCACTTTTAATCATCTTAATTACTATTGGTGGAATAAGCGGATTTGCACTTCTTTTTCATCTTGAAAAAATAGCTTTTTTAGCAAATTATAAATTTTTAAATCTTTTTCATAGATTAGCAAAAAGACTCAATAAACTGTACGCTAACAGAACTTTACTTTACCTGCATATTGCCGTATCAGTGGGAGTACACATGTTGTCAATACTGACTCTTTATGCACTGGCTTTAAGTATTGATTTTTATATTAGTTTTCAAATATTTCTAATAGCTGTTCCGCCTGTATTTCTACTTACAATCATTCCCGTATCTTTAGCCGGATGGGGGATCAGAGAAGGTGCTATGGTCGGTATATTTATGCTCGTAGGAGCCGATGAAACAAAAGTTCTGGCTATGAGTATTCTTTATGGATTACTTCTTATTATAAGCTCACTTCCAGGCTCTTACTTCTGGGTAAAAAGTAAATAAGCAACTTAAATTACAAACAAGGATAACAACTTTATGAATGTAGACACAATGAGAAATATAGACCACTATGCAGGTATTCCCCTCGCATTTGTAGGTACTCTTATTAAAAAAACTGTAGACTTTTTTGCTCCGCCAAAAAAAATGAAAGCCAAAAATGTACTGCTTATAGAACTTTCAGAAATGGGCAGTGCCATTATTGTAGACCCTGCTATGAGAAAACTAAAAGCCAACATTGAGGGTGAACTGTTTTTTGTAATATTTTCTAAAAATAAAGTAAGTTTACAACTTTTAGAGACGGTCAAAGAAGAAAATATTTATACTATAGATGAGAGTTCTATTGTCAATCTAGCGACAAGTGCTTTAGGCTTTTTGAGCTGGTGTCGTAAAAATGAAATAGATTCAGTCATAGATTTAGAACTATTTTCTCGCTTTACAGCACTTTTAACTGCAACTTGTGGAGCTGTGAACCGTGTCGGTTTTCATGCTTTTCATAATGAAGGGCTTTACAGAGGTGATTTTTTAACTCACAAAGTAGCATACAATCCTCATCAGCATATTGCAAAAACTTTCATCTCTCTTGTAGATGCACTTTTAAGTGAAAAAGTAGAGATTCCTTATACAAAAAGAGTTATTCCTGACTCCGAAATTGAGATTGCAAAAGCTGTAATCAGCGATGAAGAACAACTTAGCGTTCAGGCTATTATTTCTGAAATGTATCAGGGCTTTGATAAAGAAAAAAATCCTGTTATTTTAGTCAACTCAAATGCCTCAGACCTTCTGCCTCAAAGAAGATGGGACAGAGAAAATTATGGCGATGTAATTAAAAAGATATTGGCTTACAATCCAGAAGCAATAATTCTTTTAACAGGTGCTCCGGCAGAAAAAGAAGGTGCTCAACTTTTAACGGACTATGTAAATGACGCAAGATGTATCAACTTTGCAGGTGCAGTTAAATTTTTACAACTTCCGGCACTTTACAGTGTAAGTAAATTTATGCTTACAAACGACTCGGGTCCTGCTCACTTTGCTTCTATTACAGACATGCATACTTTCGTTATATTTGGTCCTGAGACACCTGCCCTTTACGGTTCACTTGGTCCAACTACCCCAATCTATGCAGGAATGGCGTGTAGCCCATGTGTAAGTGCTGCAAACCATAGAAAAACTCCATGTACAGACAACCAATGTATTCAAGTTATCACACCTGATCTAGTATTTAACACATTGAAATTTAAACTTGATGAACTTACTAAGTAAAGAACATTCTCTCTTTTTAACCTTTATAAGCTTTGTAGCCATTGTAAGGCTGCTTCTGGCTCCATTCGTCGGGCTGGGAGTAGATGAAGCTCATTACGTACTTTATGCTTTAAATTTAGATCTGAGTTACTTTGACCACCCTCCTTTGGTTGGCTGGGTTCAGTATGTGTTTACTTCTGTTTTCAGTACCAACGAATTTGGCTCGCGTGTTGCAGCTATTTTAATCGGGTTTGTAACATCTGTTTTTATTTATAAACTCATTTATGATATTAACAAAAAATCAGACGAAGCATTTATCGCTGTATTGGCACTGCACGCTTCTTTCTTGTTTAATGCTCTGTTTATTATGCTCATGCCCGATACACTTCTGTTTTTACTGACACTTCCTATTATTTTTACAGTTATTAAAATTGAGAAGAACAATTCTTTTGGCATGTGGATTTTGCTTGGTATTCTTCTTGGTTTAGCAGGTCTCTCAAAATATACGGCAGTTTTATTTATCATCCCTATAATCTTATACTTTATAATTAAAAAAAGGTACGAGCTTTTCTATACTCCCAAAATCATTCCCGCTATCTCCATAGCGCTTATAATAATCTCACCCGTAATACTATGGAATATTCAAAATAACTGGGCGAGTTTTTCTTACCAGAGTGAGCATGTTGTCGGAGAAAACGGGATAAACTGGAGTGCATTTTTCAGCTCAATCGCTGCTCAGATAGGTGCTTATAACCCTTTTCTTTTTCCACTTGCTTTTTATGGACTTTACAAAGCACTTAGAAGTAAAAACGCAACTTTGTTTTTAACTGCCCTGTTTGGTTTGGTTTTAATTCTCTTTTTCACCTATGCATCTCTATATAAAACGGCCCTGCCTCACTGGAGCGCACTTTTTTATATGCTCTTTATTCCAATAGGCACTTATTATACTCTGCAAGCTTCAAATAAGATGATTAAATATCTAAAATTTGCCATAGCTTTTGGCTTGTTATTAAGTGTAATTGCATACGCTGAACTTGGATTTAAGTTCATACCTCTGCCAGATTATAAGTCACTTCATCGCGATATTTACGGTTGGGATGAAATTATGAAAAAAGCTAACGAGCAAATAAATAATACTAGCACACAAGCAATAGCTATAACAAACTGGACGCTTGCTTCTCGCGCTATTTACTACAACAGAGACTACAACTCATCAGTTTATCTCATTGACGACAGAAACGACCAGTTTGATATTTGGCAAAAGCAATCTCCTGTCGGTAAAGATCTAGTTGTCATAAACACCCACTTTTTCACCAAGGATATAGTAAAATACATGAAGTGTGATGAAGTAATTCCACATGCCGAGTTTGATATAATGCTAAACAAAAACAAAGTAAACAGTGTGCAACTGCTTACCTGTAAAAACTATCAGGGGCTTAAATGATTTTCTCAAAAAAACAGTATGTTTTATATATAGTATCTTTGTTCTCACTCATACTTATTTCATACTTTTTCATAGACAAGACCATAGCCAAATATTTTCTCTCTCATGTTCCTGTTTATGAGGGAGTTGGAGATTTTATAAGCATATTCGGCGAATCACACTGGTATATTGTAACTGCGCTTATTGGCTTTATAGTATTTAAATATTTTAAAAAAAATGAACTCTTTAGCCAGAGGTTTCTCTTTTTACTTTATGCAAATATATTTTCAGGGCTCATAAGTCTGGTATTAAAGTTTCTTTTTGGTCGCATTAGACCTTGGGGCATGAGAAATGGCGGAGACGAATACGGATTTTTGCTTTTTCAAAATTTCGATATGGGTTTTGTAGAGAAGATGAAATATCACGCCATAACTTTGTCTGATGCACCTACAACTTACACCTCCTTTCCATCAGGACACACGACAACTATATTTACAGCTTTTGCCTATCTGAGCATACTTTTTCCAAAGTACTTATACCTTTGGTTAAGTCTCGCAGTTATTTTAGCAAGCAGTAGGTTACTGGCAAACGACCACTTTTTAAGTGATATTTTTGCCGGCATAATGATCGGCACAATTTCAACTATGTTTATCTATTCCAAAATGAAGGAAAAAATTGAAAAAGTTTATTAAAAGAGCACTACTTTTTGTAGTTGTTATAGCATCTTTATATGGTGTTGGAAGACTTATAGATGTTACTTACGGAAGTTATATTTTTGTAGAGCGTCAGCCATATATGGTTATGCAGACACCAAACTCTATAACTATTAAATGGCAAACGCCTAAAGCAGAGATTGGAGCTTTAGCTTACGGTTTTTCTCAAAATAATTTAAACCATGTACTCTTAGAAGAGTCTAGCTCTGACAAGCACTCTATAACAATTCCAAAACTCCAAGAGTGTACAAAATATTTCTATTCTATAACATCCCTGTCCATGAACATTGACAATGAGGGAAGAAGTTTTAGCACCCTATGTAAGAGTACTGACTTTCAGCGACTATGGGTGATTGGAGACAGTGGAGACAGAGGAGCAGGACAAACACAAGTCTATAATAAAATGCTCGATTATATTCATAATGACTTCAGCCAACTCAATATGTGGCTTTTACTTGGTGATAACGCTTATGGAAGCGGAACGCAAAAACAGTTTAACAAAGCCTTGTTTGAGCCCTACAAAGAACTTGTAAAACGCTTTGTGCCTTGGGCCGTCACAGGAAATCATGATGCCAGAAGATGGGCATTTTACGATATTTGGGATTTTCCTACAAAGGGCGAATCCGGCGGAGTACCAAGCGGGAATAAATACTTTTACTCTATAGATAACGCAAATCTTCACATAGTAATGTTAGACAGTGAAAATCCTAGTTTAGATAAAGACAGCGATATGGCAAACTGGTTAAGAAAAGATTTACAAGCCAATACAAAACCATGGACGATTGTAGTTTTTCACACACCTCCATATACAGATGGCGGACATAAATCAGATGATGATTTTAACAGTGGCGGACGAATGGGAAATATGAGAGAAAACTTTGTTCCTATCTTTGATAAATTTGGAGTTGATTTGGTCTTAAACGGTCATTCTCACGGTTATGAACGCTCAAAATTAATGATAAATCATCTTGGCAAAAGCGATACTTTTAATGCTAAAAAGTATCTAGTCCAAGACAATGATTCATGCTACACAAAACCGCTAAAAGCTATACAAAACAGCGGTACTATCTATCTTGTTTGCGGTTCTTCTTCCAAACTCGACAGCGCAACTCTAAAACATCCGGCAATGCCTTTTGCTTATCAGAAAATGGGAAGTGTCATTTTAGAGGTAACACCAACTACACTTACATCAAAATTTTTAACCATAAATGGTGAAATCGAAGATGAGTTTATAATAAAGAAAGATAATTCCACATGCCAAAAAGAGAAGTAATGAATAAAGATCAAATTAGCATAATAATTTTAGCTGCCGGAAAAGGCAGTCGTATGAAATCACCCAAAGCAAAAGTTCTTCACAACATAAGTGGAAAACCGATGCTTTACCACATCATAAAATCTTCACGTGAAGTTTCAAATGACATCACAGTAGTTGTAGCGCATCAAAAAGAAGCTGTTATAGAGCAGATGAGCGCCTATTTTGATGATATTCATTTTGTAGTACAAGATGCTGAGAACTTTCCGGGAACGGGAGGCGCTATGAAGAATGTAGAGCCTAAAAATGAAAAAGTCTTAGTTTTAAATGGTGATATGCCTCTTATAACTGCAAATGCTTTACAAGGCTTTTTAGATACTGATGAAGACGTAATAATGTCAATCTTTGATTTAGAAAATCCAGACGGCTATGGTCGTGTTATTCTAAAAGACGGGCATGTGCAACGAATAGTTGAACAAAAAGATGCAAGCAAGAATGAGCTGATAGTAACAACTGTAAATGCCGGAATCTACGCTTTTTCAAAAAGTATAATAGAGAAGTATGTTCCAAAGTTGAAAAATGACAATGCTCAGAAAGAGTACTATCTGACAGATATTATTGCTATGGCAAGAGCAGATGGGCTGAATATCGCTCCGCTTTTGGTTGATGAAGAGCAGTTCAAAGGTGTAAATTCTAAAAAAGACCTCTCAGATGCAGAAGAGATTATGCAAGACAAAATCAAAACTGACTGGATGAACGCTGGCGTTATTATGAACCTTCCTTCAACTATTTTTATTGAAGAGAGTGTTACATTTGAGGGCGAGTGTATAGTTGAAAACGGATGCCGAATAACCGGAGAAACTCTTATTCATAACTCACACATAAAAGCCGGAAGCGTTATAGAAGACTCTATAGTTAAGAACTCAGACGTAGGACCTATGGCACATCTCCGCCCTGCTTCATATTTAGAAAATACCCATGTAGGAAATTTTGTAGAGATTAAGAAAAGTTCATTAAAAGGGGTA
>JAGXIA010000065.1 GCA_024635885.1 Helicobacteraceae bacterium
ATGCAAGAGATTTTACGTGAGAACTCATTTAATTGTTCTAAGTGTCGAGTAGCAGTTGATGTGATGCATGGCAAGGTATCGGAGATATTTCCAGACATCTTAACAGAGATGGAGGTTAATAATGTTATATTTAATGCCCATCTAAATGAGCAGCGTCTTTGTAATTTCAAAACTTTAGTGAAACAATCTAAAGAAGATATAAGTGATGTTGTCAAAGCACTTCATCTTACAGCAGGTTTTATGATTTATCCCGACGAGCAACGCTTAGATATTGTGTGCGATAAAGGGAATGTGCTTGAAAAACAGACAGCCCTAGATGCTGTACTCTCTCTTTTGAACATGGATGCTAAGGCTAAAAATATTACAAAACGGGTTCTTCTTCCAACATGGGCATGTGACATAACATATTTTGAATATCTTGAAATCGACAGAGGAAAGTATGACAATTTTAAAGCTCATCAGATGCAAATGTACGACCTTATAGCTACAGGTGATGGAAATTTCAGTTTTACTGAGTTCACTTTACATAGAGATTCTATGTACGCAACATTGAAAATATTGGAACTGATGTCATTGTATCAGGTGTCTCTCTCAGAAATAGTCAGCGCAATTCCAAGTTTCTATTATCATTCATTTAAAATAGAGTGTTCACAAGCACTTAAGGGTAAAATGATGCGTATGTTCCTTGAAGATGCACAAGGTAAGCAACTCTCTACAATCGACGGTGTAAAAATATGGTTTGATACAGATGACTGGATTTTGATGATACCAGACCAATATAACGAACATTTAAATCTGTATATTCAGGCTAAAGATAAAGAGAGTGGAGAGAAGATTTTGGCTGAGTATAATGCTAAAATCCAAGAGTGGTTAAAGTAATAAAATAACTAAGGGAAAAATAGTGACACAAATCTTATTAATTCTAGCTCCTATATTTTTTGCATTGATAGTTTTAGGTACTAATGTATCAGTTAGAAATATATTTACTATAGTTTTTGTTACTCTTTTAGCTGTAGTAAGTCTTATGAACTTTATATCTTTTGACATTCCTATAGAAATTTCTACCCCTCACTATTTTCATAGTATATTTGTTTTTCTAGACTTTCTTTTGCTCATGTATTTTTTTTGGCAGGGAGTTGTTAAAAAGAACTCTTATGTAAGTCTCTTCGCTCTTATTCAAATTATTCTTTACGCAGTTGTTCTAATTTTAACACCAAGTCTTATGTCAAGTGATATTTTAGTTGACAAGGTATCTTCAATTATGTATCTAGTCATTAATATTATAGGGGGCATAATTATTATTTATGCTTTGAAGTACATAGAAAGTGAAGATTTTACACGATTCAAAAAGAATGCTTTTATAGCACTTCTGTTTTTATTTTTAAGTGTTATGAACTTCATTGTATCAACTAACAATATTGAAGTATTTTTCTTGCTTTTTGAGTTGACTACACTTTTTTCCTACATACTTATAGCGTATAGAAAAGATGAGACTTCTCTGCTGAATGCACTCCAGGCACTATGGATGAACCAAATAGGGGGAGTTGCAATTTTACTTGCACTCATTGTCTCTATTACTCAGTATGAGACAGTTTATTTTGACATACTAATAAAAAATATTGACACTGCCTACCTGCTACCAATAGTTTTGCTTGTAATAGCAGCATTTGTAAAAGGTGCCAGCATCCCATTCGATAAATGGCTGCTCGGTGCGATGGTGGCTCCAACTCCAGTCAGTGCGATTTTACACAGTGCTACAATGGTGAAAATCGCCCCTTATCTGATGTTAAAGTTAGCGCCTGCTATGAGCGGATTTGTCTCCGTTACTGTGACTCTCATAGGTACATTTGTATTTTTTACAGCTTCTTTACTTGCTCTTAGTAAAGACTATTTTAAAGAGATACTAGGACTTTCAACCATTGCACTTTTAGCTCTTATGATGTCACTGGCTGCAGTCGGTACGCCTGAAGCTATAGAGGCATGTTTGGTTCTTATAGTATTTCATGCAATCTCAAAAGCACTTCTGTTTTTTCAAGCCGGTATTTTAGAGAAAAGTTTTCATCTGAAATATGTTAATGACATAAACGGACTTATAAATCATTCTCCTCTTGTAGTGTTTTTTATACTCATCGGTTTTGCTTCCCTTACGCTTCCCCCTTTTGGAGTGTTTATAGCAAAATTTATGGCTATTGAATCGCTATCAAATGAGATTGTAAAAAACCCTTTGTATGCTTTTGCACTTGTTTTTATAGCTCTTGGAAGTGTGTTTTTAACACTCCTGTATTTTAAAGTAGTTACAAAACTTTTTGCAAAAGATGTTGACGCCAAAGCTCGGCATGTGGAAATATCAGCTTATTACACAGTGCCTTCTGCAATACTTGTCATATTCTTGGTTTTAGGTATATATATAAGTTTTGATTTGAACTTGTTAAGCGGGGCTGAGATTATAGTTCCGGTTATTTTAATCGCTGTCGTACCTCTGCTTTTTGCTACTCTGCTCTTTAAAAATGCACACAGAGTAAAAGAGTACAACTGCGGTGAAAAAGATGAGATAAAACTAAGTATGTACTATTTCCACATGCCAAAATATATCCAGAAGGCTATAATCATTACAGCAATTCTTGGCATGTGGATATTAGTAATAGGAGTGTTAATATGATTGAAATGTTACTCATTTTCTTAGCTCCAATTATCGGCGGTTTTGTTTATGGTTTCGAGCGAATAGTCCGTGCCAGAATGCAAAACCGTCAAGGTCCGCCCCTGTTACAACCTTTTTACGACATGTTGAAGTTGATAGATAAACAGGCTTTTATAGTCAACCCTTACCACAGTATTTTGGGCATTATGCACTTTTTTACACTGTGGGTAGTTGTAGCCTTTATCATACTTGGGCAAAACCTGCTGTATGTTATTTTTCTGCATCTGCTCTCTACTATCTTTTTAATCCTTGCCGGGTTTAGCGTTAAGTCGATTTACTCACATATTGGCTCAAACAGAGAACTATTAGCGATGATAGCCTATGAGCCGATTTTGATTATGTTGGCGGTTGCATTTTTTATGATAAACGGTAGTTTTGATATATCTGCCATAAGAGAAAACCCTTCATCGATCTTCCCTCTGATTTTACTCTTTTTAGCTTTTTTAATGGTTATTCCTATAAAGCTGAAAAAGTCACCTTTTGACGCTACCGAAGCCCATCAGGAAATAGTCGGCGGTGTTGAAGTAGAATTTAGCGGAGTCTTTTTTGAGTTTTTATATATGGCAAAATGGCTTGAGTATTTTTTTGTATATTCTTTGCTTGTTTTGTTTGCAGGAAATAATTTAATCTTTGCGATTGTTTTAGCACTCTTTACATTTTTAGTGGTAAACTTGGTAGATAACGCAACAGCGAGAATAAAAATGAATCATCTGATTAAAATAGTTGTAACAATCGGTTTAACTCTGGGTATGTTAAATCTAATAGGACTCGCCTATGTTTAGTTTGAACAAATACAGAAAAAAATCACCTTGGATACTACACTATAATGCAGGGAGTTGTAACGGATGCGACATTGAGATACTAGCATGTCTTTCACCAAAGTATGATTTGGAGAGATTTGGAGTTATTAACACAGGTAACCCAAAACAATCAGATATATTTTTAGTGACAGGACCAGTTACCTTCAGAAGTAGAGAAAGACTCATCGAGCTTTACACCCAGATGCCCGAACCTAAAGTTGTAGTGGCAGTCGGGAGTTGTACGTGTACAGGCGGAGTGTTTCGCGATATGTACAATGTAGAAGATGGAATAGACATATATATTCCCGTAGATGTCTACATTCCAGGGTGTGCGGCTTCTCCGGAACTTATCATAGACGGTGTTGTGCAAGCACTTGATATTTTAGAGAAAAAAACAAAAGAGATGGAAATACCGTTCAAACTTTTCAAAGAAGCAACAACCAAAAAAGGAATTACAAGCAGAAGAGAGAGCGCATTAAAAATAGGGGAAAATGATGAGAAAAATTAAGGTTGCACTTGAAAATATAGTAGATGAAATTAAAGATTTTTATGATTATAAGCTTTGGCATTTTTTGACCATAAACGGCGTAGCACTTGAGGACAATAAACTGGAAGTCCAGTGGATATTTTCTAAGTATGAAGCACTCGATGATGTTATGGTCTACTATGTAGAGTGCGATTATAAAGACCTTATTCCTTCTGTAGTAGAGATAATCCCCTCAGCGATAATCTCTCAAAGAGAGATTATAGATATGTTTGGCGTAAAAGTAGAGGGGAGTGAAAAAGGTTTATATCTTGATGAAGATTCCCTCCAAGCTCCTCTAAGCGGGTGTTCAATATGAAAAAAACAATAAATATCCCTTTAGGCTCTCAGCATATTTCACTGCTCGAACCTGTTCGCTTTAAGTTTGAGTGTGAAAACGAGAAGATAGTCGGAGTTGATTCTGATGTCGGGTTTGTGCATCGCGGAGTTGAAAAGGCTTGTACAACACGTTTTAAATATGATGCAGTTGGTTACGTAGTCGCAAGAGTCTGCGGACTTTGCGCTATAACGCATTCGCTCTCATATACGGTTGCAATTGAGCAGCTTTTAGATGTCGAGGTAAGTAAAAAAGCTAAATATTTGAGAGTCTTACTTTTGGAACTTGACCGCATTCACTCGCACATGCTCTGTTTGTCACATACCTGTGAAAGTGCAGGATTTGAAGCGATGTTTATGAGAATCATGGGAGACCGAGAACTCATTATGGAAATACAAGAACTTCTTACGGGTAACAGAATTCAGTTTGACTACATAAGTATTGGCGGGGTAAACAGAGATATTTCTCTTGAGACTGCCAAAAAAATTGTAAACAGTCTTGACATAGTAAAACAAAAAGTATTGGGTTATATAGATGAGTTTACAAATAACTGGAGCCTCTCTTTAAAGTTTAAAGGTATTGGCGCCTTAACTCTTGATGAGGCTTACAGATTTAATGCCATAGGACCTTTGGCTCGTGCTTCAGGACTACATATAGATGTAAGAAATGAGATAGAATACTTACCATATAAAGAGCTTGGTTTTAAGATGCAAACACATACAGATGGAGATATAAATGCCCGAAATATTATAAGACTCAACGAGATTTTAAACTCTTTAGAGATGTGCAATAATATTTTAGCAGGTGTTCCAGAGGGTGAAATAGTTGTAAAATCAAAAGGAAAACCAAGCGGTGAAAGCCTAGTTAGATTTGAAGCTCCAAGAGGGGAGTTAATGTATTTCGTTAAGGGCAACGCAACTGCAATGCTCGATAGAGTACGAATTAAAACACCTACCTTCTCTTCTATCCCAGCTTTTTCTCATATATTTATGGGTGAGAACTATGCAGATGCACCAGCGATTTTGGCATCGTTTGATCCTTGCCTTTCGTGTACGGCAAAGTAGGTCTTAAAATGTTTACTTCACTTTTTAAAGCACTTACAAACCTTTTTAAAAAACCGCAAACTATTGACTACCCTGTAACGCCTATAGAAAAAGACAAAGATTACAGGGGACTGATAGAGTACGGAGAAGAATCATGCATTTACTGCATGAAGTGTGAAAAAGCATGTCCACCAGGGGCAATTTTGTTTGTTAAAACAGATACTCCCTCAGAGAATGAAAAGAATAAGAAGGGTCTTAAATATAACTACAACCCGTATCTTTGCATATACTGTGGAGAGTGCGTAAGAGCCTGCCCAAAACCAGAAGAAGCTCTTTGGCAAAGCAACAAGAAACCAGAAGTAGCAGTAAGAGGCGATAATGTAAATTCAGATTGGTTTGAGTTGGAAAAACTGCATAAGAGTTAAAAGGGAAGGGTGTGTTTTATCGCCGGAGCAATTTTTGAAGAAGAGCCTCTTCACTAATAATTGGTGAAGGAAGTTTATTTAAAAAATCTCCTGAATTATACGGTTTTGGCATATCAAAATTGATTGTTTATTCTTTTTATATATTCCAACAAGTTTGCTACTTCAATTTGTTTATTATCTCTTAACCTTTGAACCACTTTTTCTATATCTTTTTTTTTGTATTTTTTTTAATAGTTTACTATAATTTTAAGTATTTGGAATTTAGTTATGTAGTTTTATTGTTAGAATTAGAGATTAAGGAGCATTAGAATAGTTTAACTTTTCTTGATTATTCCAAGTTGTAATATCTATTGTACCACTTCCACTAGCATCTTCATATCTTGCGCTAAATTTATATTCTATTTGTTGTTTATCTCTATCAAATCCGATTTTAACATTACCAGGTGGACTAGAAATAGTATATGGATAATTTATATTTTCAATTAAAAGAGTTTTTTTCATACTAATATCTAAATATGCTACTTTCATCCCTGTATTGGAAATCATAATTTTTGCAAAATACTTTGGAAAAAAGTTAATTGGTAATTTTTGTATATTACACTGTAAAGTTTTAAGATATTCTAAATACTCAATAAAATATATCTTTTTTTCATCAATTAAATATGACTTTATATTTTCTAATATGTCATCACTACTAAAAAAAGTATAATTTAGACACCACATTTCTTCTTTGTAATTTTCTTTTTTAAACATATCTTTTTCTATTAAAGAATATTTCTTTATAGGCATATTATATTTTATTAATGATGAATTAGATTGAATCATAAAATCCTTCGCTAGAATATCTTTACCATAAAAGGATTTTAATATTAAATTTTCTGCATTTTTACGAATTACACAAGTTGGCATTTCAATTTTAGTTTCTAGTTTTGTTAATTCATTAAACTCTTTACTTATAATAATATTACGACTTGAATCAAAAATTATTTCATCAGTATCAAGCCCTATAGCACCTCTAAATGTAAATTCATGCTCAAGTCCTAATTCTAATATATATTGAATAGCTCCTACAAAATTATTTACACTAAAAGTATCTTGAGTATCACTTGATATAAAAAGCATTGAGTCAGACATAATCATATATTCTTCAAATGTTTTTTTATCTTTTTTTTGATGATGAGTTTTTCCATAAAATGAATTTTTTTTAGCTTTATCTATAAAAGTAGAATATTCATTATAAATTTCTTCAGGACTTTTATCTTTGATTTTTTGTGAATAACCTAATACATCTAAAAAACAAACAAGTCTATTCTTATATACTTTTTTTTCTTTCATGTTACACCTTTATAAAAACACAAATTTTTTTGGCAGTATCCATTTGTTCTTCTTCCTGTGTTTTGTTATATACATTATTCCTTAGATTCATCATAAAATCTTATATCATTTTTTGGTTCTAAAATTTCTTTAACAAACCACGAAACCCTAAAAAGAATGTCTGATAAATCAGAATATTGTTTTGGTGTTTTATAATTTTTTAATTGATGAGATAAATTAGGAAATGAATCAATAAAAATACTTGGTAACTTTTGATCCTTATTTTTATATTTACTAAATTTATTCATATGTAATATATTAAATGATCTATTAAAACTCCAGTGATCACTAATTTCATTATGCTCTATAAATTGATAATGTCTATGATATAAGTTTGTTAAAATAATGCCATCTACTTTATCAAAATTGTTGTGTTCTAAAAATGGGTCTTCAGATAAAATACCATTGTTACCATAAAAATAACCTTCCCATGAATCCATATCACCTAAACCACCAATACATATAACTAAAATATTTAATTCATTATTATTTATATCATTAGAGAATTTCTCTTGTGCTGATAATAAAAAGTCTTTTAACTTATTATGTCTACTTGAGACACCCTTATATTTAAAATTCATTTCTTTAAAGTCTTTATTTGGATGTATTCCAAATGCACCGTGCTTACTTTTTTCTCCTGATGTTATTTCTTTTTCATATTTTGTATTATCAATACATTTGACTTCAATATTAAATTTATAGTTCTGCTTTTTAAATGAGCAGTCAATATCTTTTGGAGGATTAACTTTTTCTTCATATTTAAAAGTAGTAGGATATTCTTTTGCAAAGTATCCAAGTACAGTTAGTTCACAAGCTATTTGGATATATTGAATTTCATCAAATACTTTTGTATTTAATTGTAATTTATTATTTATAATATCATTAAAATCTTTTTTTGTTAAAATTGAATTTAATGATTTTAGAATTCTTTTTAATCCATTTACATATTTTTTATTATGAGTATTTGCTAGTTTAATATAATGTTCTTCTGGTAAATATTGAATATTATTTAAAAAATTATTTATTTAATACTCCTCTTAAAATAGTTATCGAATTTTGTATATAACAATTTATTTATTCCCATTATAGTGAACTTGACTTAATATTAATAATTAATAGAACACAAAAAATGTTCCCTTAAAAGTATAAATTTAACCCTAGAGTAAAACCAAACTTTCACTCTTTTTTAACTATGTAAAAAGAAAAAATAACTTGGCATGTGGAAATAACTTGGCATGTGGAAATAACTTGGCATGAGACGGCTGAAATAAAGTGAACAACTTCACTTTATTTCAGACTATGATAACTTGGCTTGTGCCGTTAGTTCAGGCTAGACACCCAACGAGTATTACCTTCGTTTATCTGTTAAGTATATGAAAAGACCTAATGCTGATAAAAGAAATGCCGTACTGATAATAATTGCTACTGGATAGTATAAATTACCGGCCATATCCAATTGACTATATTTAATGACCAT
>JAGXIA010000066.1 GCA_024635885.1 Helicobacteraceae bacterium
AGTAGTTATATCTAAACCACTTTCACTGTATCGGTTAACACTAATTTGCTGTCTTAAAAGATTGTTGCCAGGAAGTGTAAAAACCGGACAATCAAGAGATACCTCAAGACCATACATCATCCCGCCATCTATAGCACTATTGCTAAAGCCCATATATCCACTGACTAAAGCTACTTCAATATTTGTTTTATAGTTATCATTTGTAAATATTGGGAATGCTTGGAACTCATCCGCCGAGTACAATGAACTCGATAATAACGCGCTACCTGCTAATGCTAACAAACTTTTGTTAATAAATCTCATTTTTTCTCCTGTGAGTGTTATTTTAATAAGTTTATATCATAAAATTATCACTTAAATGTAATCTAGTAACTATTTATTTTCAATTTGCCATATTTTCAGACTTGGCATGTGGAATTAAGTAAGATATCGACTATGAAAATACACATAGATATAGACTGCTTTTTTGTCTCAGCTGCTCGCATTGCAGATATTTCTCTTGAACACAAGCCTGTAGCTATTGGCGGAAGAAGTGATACTAAGATTTTCACTAAAGATGCAAAAAAGCAAACTGCAAACTTTGAAAACTCCGGTTCCTTTGTTCCTACATTTTATAAAACCTATGAAGAGAGCGATGATGACATAAATGCTTTTAAAGATGAAGACGGTCGTATACGCGGAATTCTTACAACATCTTCTTATGAAGCCAGAGCGTATGGAATAAAAACTGCCATGAGCATAAGAGAGGCTCTTGGTCTTTGCCCTCATCTTATTATTAAAGCTCCGAACATGTCTTTGTATCAGCAGCTTTCTCATGAACTTCATGAATTTTTAGCCTCAAGAATTCCACTTATTGAACAAGCCAGCATAGATGAATTTTACGGTGATTTACAAGGGTGGATAGAAGACGAAGATGTGCCTCAGTTTATAGATAACCTTAGACATGAAATAAAAAAAGTCATAAAAATTCCCGTATCTATAGGCGCTGCAAAAACAAGATATATTGCTAAACTTGCAACCACCTATGCTAAACCTTTTGGCTGTAAAACCATATATGCCCATGAACTCGACAAGTTTGTAAACCCCATAAAGGTTGAAAATTTTGCAGGTATTGGTAAAAGTATGAAGGCAAAACTGCAATCTGTACAGATTCATACACTTGGCGATTTAAAAAACAGAAGAGGAACGATTGAATCTTGGGGCCCTTATGCAAAAGATTTATATAAACGTGTAAGCGGAATCAGCGATGCTCCAATAGTTACTACTTCAAAAAGAAAATCCATCGGAATATCGCGCACCTTTGATCCTCTTCACGATAGAGTGGAATTACAAAGAAGAGTCCATGTGCTTGCCCGTCATCTTAGTTTTGCCATCTTAAAGTTAAAAGTTATTCCTACTGTTTTTAACCTTAGCATAGCTTACGAGATGAATCAAAAATCTCATAAGAATATAAGCCTTTGTGAAATCTTTACTGAAAAAAAGTTTGACTCTTTATGCATTTCACTTTTTAACGAAGCAGACAATCAAAGACGACTTCGTGTCATACGCATAAGTATAAACTGCTCGAGTTTTACAAGAGACTCTAAAAAAGAGTTGTCACTTATAGGTTTCAATGATGAGCAGAAAATGAAAAAGCTTACTGACAACACACAAATCCTGCGTGAAAAGTATGGAATAGATGCATTAAAATGGGGAAGTGAAATGTAGGGCATTATTGTATGAATATTGCAAATTAATTATGATAGAATAAATGCATGATTAGATTTAAACTTATTGACCAATTCCGTTCCTTTTATTTTAGGAATTATCCTGATGATATGGAACAGCTTATAGAATATTTTTCAGTTTTTGGCGGTCTTGGTTGGGAAGTAGATGTCTCAAAGCCTATTGAAGTCTTAATTGAAGAGCTTATTTTAGAAAATTTTGACCTTATTCATGAAAAAATTGAGCACCTGACTCTTGGAGAAAAAAATAACCAGAGACTTTTACGTGCTTTAGCTGTTGGAGACAGAAGAATATTCTCGGCCTTCAACAGAGCCGGTTTAAACAATGGAAACGGCGGCGCAGCACTTAACTATTTACAAGAAAAAGGTTTAGTACAAATAGAGTACTCACGCGAAGAGTCACCTAAAACTTCAAATCCACATGCCAAACTAAAAAGAGAAGAAGCAAGGCGAAGAATTTCGCATAAAGTTCTCTTTACGCAACCCTTTGTAAGATTCTGGTTTTATTTTATAGCTAAGTATACAAAAGATATACAAGCTAAAAATTACACAAATGTAATGAAGAACTTTCAAGTGAGACGTAACAGCTATACAAGTTTGGTTTTTGAAGAGCTATCGGAAGTTTTACTTAACTACCATCTCAGAGATGCCCATATTGTCAGTTCAGGGAGTTATTGGGACGCAAATGTAGAAATAGACATTTTGACAATCACACACGATGAAAAAATCTATGTGGGTGAGTGCAAATGGACAAACCATAAGGTAAATAAAAGTGAACTTCATAAAATTCTGGACAAATGTGAAAGGTTAAATATAAAAGCTACTCAAATAGCACTTTTTTCTAAGAGGGGTTTTTCTAAAGAGTTAAAGAGCAAGCAAGGCAAAAATTTAGCACTCTACAGTGCTGAAGACTTTAAAGCACTTATAAAGAAAAGCTCAAAACACGAACTTATAGAAGACTTTATAGTTAGCTAAGAGACTATTCTCAGCGCTGTATATGCTTCTTGCAAAAGTTGGAATTTTTGAGTGTAGTGTTTGATCATATGTGGATTTTCATGAAAAATCTTATCTGGGTGGTACACTTTAGTTAGTTTTTTATAACTCTGTTTCAAAGCATCCTGACTGGCTCCCATAGGACATTCCAAAACTGTATAATGATGAATATTTTCATTATTTTCTTGACTCTTGCATAAATCACCAAAACTAAAACTCGCAAAATCTGAATAAAGCTTACTCATAAAATGATTATCAAAAGTATACTGAACCTGGTAATGCAAAATATGTCGTTTATTCAAAGCACGTTCCAGTCTTGATTTTGCTTTATAGTCTGAAACATCAATGACTAAAGAGACATCTGTCCCTTTTTCCACATAAACTTCAAGCTGTGAACGAAGATAATTTAAAACCCATAAGTTTGGATAATCTAAGGTTATTAAGACTGTATTCTTGTCATATGCATAAAGATTTACTTTTATTGTTTCAGGGTCTTGAATTCTACTTAACTCGATTTTAATAGGTTGCGTCGAGTATTTAAGCATAGAACGTAAAAAGAATTCATGTGAAAACTCATGCATAGAAGCATAATATTCACTAAGCTCTCGTAAAAACTTTTCTCTCTCTGTCTTTAAGCTCTCATTTTTAAATACCAAAACAGCCTTGGGTAAAAAAAGCATGCCTCTAGTGTGGTCATTTAAAAAATCTCGCATCCACTGGGTATTTAATGTCTCAAATTCAGTAGTAATAAGAATAAGATTATTGCGTAATACAATGTCCATTGTTCCTACTTTTATTCAATTATTTTATCAAATAAAGCAATATTAGTTCCAATTATCTGTTAAATGCTTGTCAATCTTTCTTACACAAAAGATGGTAAGAATCAGCCTGTCTATCTCGTATTAAACCCCAATACTCTCTTTGTTTTGCATTTTCTCTCAAGTCAAACTCAGCATAAATAATCTCTTCTTTATCTCTGCTCGCTTCAGCTATTTTTGCACCTGTATAATCAGTTATAAACGAAGAACCATAAAAATTTAAAGAACAGCTCTCTCCTGTTTCTTTGCCGATACGGTTTGCAACTACTACGGGAACAGTATTTGTCGCCGCATGCCCCATCTGAACTCTTTGCCAATGCTCTTTTGAGTCTAAGAGTATTTCAGGCTCACTTCCTATGGCAGTCGGGTAAAAAATAATCTCCGCACCCATAAGTGTCAAGGCTCTTGCAGTTTCACAAAACCATTGATCCCAACAGATACCTACACCTATTTTTCCACATGCCGTGTTGTAGACTTTAAAGCCGGAATCTCCCGGTTTAAAGTAATACTTCTCTTCATACCCAGGACCGTCTGGAATGTGAGTTTTACGGTAATTATCCATAATCGTGCCATCGCTGTCCACGACAACAAGAGAGTTAAAATAGTCCGTATTACTTTTTTCAAAATAACTCACTAATATAACAACTTCTAACTCTTTGGCTAAGTGTGAAAAATGTTCTATCAGTTTGTTGTCTTTGAGCGGAGTTGCCCATGAAAAGTATTTTTCATCCATATCTTTACAAAAATAAAGACCTTCAAAAAGTTCTGGTAAAAGTATTATTTGTGCACCATTTTGAGCAGACTCCCTGACTAGTTTATCTGCTTTGTCGACATTAGACTGTTTATCATCACTCATGGACATCTGAATTGCACTGACTTTTACCATATTATTTTCCATCTGTTAAGATATTAACCTCTGCTTGTTATTTCTAAAAGATGATAACCAAACTGAGTTTGAACAGGACCATATAAAACCCCTACATCACCACTAAAAACTACCTCATCAAACTCAGGAACCATTTGACCGGGACCAAATTTACCTAAGTCTCCACCTTGAGAGCCCGATGGACACTGTGAATGTTCCTGCGCTACACTCTCAAAACTTGCTCCGTTTTGAATCTCTTCTTTTAAAGTATTACACTCTTGCTCAGTTCCTACTAAAATATGTCTTGCTGTTGCGTATGCCATTTATCTTCCTTAATGTTTATAATATGTAATTTTACTCTAATTTCATTTGCTTTGAAAATTATTAATGTTAATAATTAAATTTGTATTGCCTTATGCTTAATAGTTCACTTTAGTATTATTATAAAAATTAACATTGGAGAAATCATGCAAAAAATATTTATAGGGCTTTTAACACTTTTTTTATTTATAGGGTGTAGTTCAAATACTCCTACAGAGGGAAAAATTGAACCAAAACTTATAGTAAGTCACAGTTTAGCGGATCTTAAACTTAACGACCAAAATGGAAATGAACAAGGGATAGATGCAGACACAAAAAAAGTTATTTTCGCATTTTCAAAAGAAAATGGCCATACATGTAATGACTTTTTTGCAACAAAAGATGATTCTTATTTAAAAGACAATAACACTCAGTTTGTAGCAGATGTAAGTTCAGCTCCATCTTTAATAAGAAGTATGTTTATTATGCCGGGTCTTAAAGATTTTAACCACCCTATTTTAGTCATCGACAATGCAATAGTGTCTGCTGCATATAAAACAGAAGAAAATAGTGAGAAAATTGTACTTGTCAGGTTAGATAATCAAGTGATTACTGAGATAAAGTACTTAAATAATGTAGAAGAATTAGAAAAAGAGATAGAAAAGTAACTCTTTATAACTCCAACAACACGGTATCTCGCCGTGTTATTTCAAACTTTTTACACGCACTCTCAAAAGCCCCGCTCTCACCTATTAAAATACATTTATGTTTAGCTCTTGTTATCGCAGTATAGATGAGTTTAGTGTTGTGCATAATGTAGTGTGTAAAACTCATAGGAATTACAACTATGTCGTACTCCATCCCCTGAACTTTGTGAATAGTCAGAGCGTATGAGAGCATAAGGTGTGATTTGAGTTCTTCATACTCATAAACAACCACTAAATCTTCGTTTGGATAAAAAACAAATACTGACTCATCATCTTCTTCTATCTTAAAAAGCAGTCCGCTCATACCGTTAAAAATTCTTCTCTCAGAAGAATCTTCACCCAGCTTAAAGCCATCTCCGCTCCATGAAGTCATGTTCTCATTTTTAGTATGAACTACTTTGTCCATTAGTCTAAACTCTAAGCCCCCTTTTTTTACGAACTTTTTAGGGTTTGGATTAAAATACTCTTGCAAAACTTTGTTGAGATTATTTGAGCCTAAAATGCCGCCCTTCATAGGAGTTATAACCTGAAAATAATTGAGATACTCTTTTATCTCTTTGTTTTTAAGTCTATATCTTGCTTTGTCAATACTCTCAACTACCTTATGCAATATTTCTGAAACTATTGCTGTCGAGTTGTCTTCTCTTAAATCTTTTAGCTCATCTGCAGAGAGTTGATTTTTAAGTGAATAATAATTCTCGATACTTACATCTATAAATTCAAAATCTTCGTAGGTCTTTTTATACTCAGGAATATTTCCAACCCTTATTTCATTAGCTATAAGTGTTATTGCCTGCTCTTCGCTTTGTCTATAGATTTTTGTAAGTTTTACTATTGGACCGATTTCTAAAGTAAGAGCATCACTTAAAACATTACCTGCTCCTATCGGAGGAAGCTGAGCATCGTCTCCAACTATGATAAGTATCGCATTTTTATTTACTTTTGCCAAAAGACGAGCGAAAAGAGAAGAGTTTATCATTGAAGCTTCATCAATGAGCATGACTGAATATGGAAAATTATCTCTGTTTTCATGTTTTACTAAAAGAGACTGTATTGTTGCGCTCTCATAACCCGTTGTATCAGCTATACGCTGAGAAGCTATACCGCTTAAAGCACAAGTCATTATCTCCTGCTTTTCGTATCTTGTGTTTAGCACATCAAGGATGGTTTTGGAGGTTGTACTTTTACCGGTTCCTGCATAACCTACTAAAAAGAGTAAAGAGGCTCCTTTATTTATAATCTGGACAGCTTCTTTTTGCTGCTCACCGAGTTGTAAGTCATGCTCTGCTAAAAAGGCATCCAAGTCTTTAACAAAACCGCCGCTGTCAAGTTTGGCTCTTGCTTTAAAAGTGTCATATAAAAACTTCTCCGCATCATAAAGCCTGGCAGGGGAAACTCTGTCATTTTTCATAATGACTATGCTTTGTTCTGCAACTCTTTCCACCAGCGCTGCCTCGTAGAGATGATTTTTGCCACTAAAACCCAACAACTCGTTCAACCCGGAGAAAAGCAATTCTTTTGCAACGCAACTATTACCCTGCTGCTCGCAATAGTTTAAAAGTACATAGTCCATTGCAAAACTTATTCGCCCTTCATTCTCTTTTTCTACGCCCATTTTAAGTGCCAACTCATCGGCACGTTTAAATCCTATGGAGTTTATCGAAGTTAAAACATAAGGGTTATTTTTGATTTTAGAACACGGCTCATCAACATCTTTCATAGCAGTTGCAATAGTGGTTAAAAGTACAGGAGAGACATCATAAGGGCTTAAAAATTCACCAAGCTCTCTCATTGAGCGAAAAGCCTTCCATGATGCTTGGATCTTCTTAAGGCGTTTCTCTTTGATGCCTTTAAACTCCAAAAGTCTTTCTATGTCATTATCTAAAATATTGACTAACTCTTCTGCTCCGAACTGTTCTATAAGTTCAGCTGAGAGTTTTTTTGTAAAGCCTTTGATAATTTTGTTTAAAAAGAAAAAAAGTTGATTTTGGTTGACCTTTAAATAGTCAAATTTGAAAGTTTTACCATATTTTTTATGCTCTTCCCAGACACCCCTGAGTGTTATAGCAGAGCCTTTTAGATGAGAGACATCACTTTCATAGTAGGTACCGCTAATTTTTTCACCACTCTTTAAAGCTGCTATAAAAAAGCCCTCATCTTCAAAAAATATTTTGTCGATTTGACCGATGAGAGTGGTACTCAAGAGCTAAGCCTTAACTCTCTCAATTCTTTCAGCTTCTTGGGCCTTATAAAGCTCTGCACACCCTTTTGAAAGTTCACGTATTTTTAGTATGTAGTTTTGTCTTTCAGTCTGGCTGATTGCTTTTCTTGCATCTAGTATATTAAAAGTATTTGCAGCTGACATACATAAATCATAAGCCGGCAGAGGAAGTCCTGCTTCAATTGTTCTAAGACACTCTTTACTTTTTGCATTAAACTCTGCAAAAAGCATCTCGACATCTGCCACTTCAAAATTGTATTTTGAGAACTCTATTTCACTCTCTTTATGCACATCTTTATAAAGTGTTTTTCCATGCTCATTTTCATTCCAGACAATGTCAAAAACATTATCTACACCTTGTAAATACATAGCAAGTCTCTCTGTTCCGTAAGTAATCTCAAC